>NZ_JBYTEM010000021.1:0-59990 GCF_058789735.1 Rhodanobacter sp. FW106-PBR-R2A-1-15
GTGCGGTCGCCCGGTTCGCTTGATGTTCCAGGACGAGGGGCGGTTTGGCCTGCTCGGCTCGCCACGGCGATGTTGGGGTCGTGCCCGGATAAGGGTAAAATTGGGTCATAAGCCTCAAACAAGGCTTACGCGTCTCACTTCTTGCCCTGTTTCTTCCGAGGCGTTGCTGGCGACTTCCGTTCGTCCAGCAGCGTACTGATACGCGACTCGGCGGTGATAGCCCGAGTTTCGAGCGACTGCATCGCCGTTCCCAAACCTTCCAATTGCCCGCGAGCTGCGGCCAGTTCGATGGCCATGCGATCGCGATCCGCGACAGCCGCGGCCAATGCCCCCAAGCGGGTATCACGCTCGGCCAGTTCACGACGGTGATGTCCTGCTTCGGTGCGCAGCTCCGCCAAACTGGCTTGTTGTCGCTCCAGTCGTTCTCGCGTTTTGACCATCTGCTGTTCTGCGCGCCGCTGGCCTTCGCGAGCTGTATCGATCTCCTGCAGCATGCGGGCTTGGGCGGCCTCCAGCCGCTCGTTCGCTGTATCACGTTCGACCTGAAAAGCCGCATCCCGGCTCGCAATCACGGCTTGGAATTCTTCGGCCTGGTCAGTTTGCGCTTGACGGATGCGTTCGATCTGTTCGGCGGTGTCGGTCTGGAGTGCGATGAGTTTCTGCTGCAGTGCCTGGCCATCCTGAAGCGCTTGATTCTTCGCGGTGGCCTCGAACTCCACTCGCGTTTGCAGCGTGGTGATCTGCTGTCGAAGTGTTTCGCACTGTTCGGTCAGTGTCGTTGAGGTCGCCAATGCGTCGTCGCGCGCCTGCGTAACCGTAGCGTGCTGCTGCTCCGCATCTGCCACGGCAGCTTCCAAAGTGCTCCGCTGTTCGGCGAACACCACCTCGCCCTGTTCGACGGCCACCACCCACAGGGCACGCATGGCGTCGGCCACAGCAGCCGGGAGATCAGCACCGAGCGCATCGGCCTTCGTACGTTCGTCCTTCCACTGCTTCAGCTCGTCATTGATCGTCGTACGGCTGCCTTGCTGGATGACGGCGTAGATCTGGTCGACGGTGATTTCGTGCGGCCGCTTCGCACCGGCAACGAGTTGGGCGGCGGCTTCACGGGTACGCTGACGGGTATCGCTGACACGGCTCATGGCAAATTCCCAGTCGCTCGGAGGGTCAATTTCGAAGGATAAGAGAATGTATATCATAGTATTACGTTATATACGTAATGATTAAATCAAGAAATTTACGATAACTCCTATAATCGAAAGTCTTTTGGCAGTACGCTGTGTTTTCCGTGGCGTCGGACATCGGAAAGCATGACTGAGCCTGCAGTGACCCTTTTGGCGTTGCCCCAAGCCTTGCCGCCCGCCCTGTCGGGAGGTGTCGGCACCAACCGCGCACCGGCCAGTGTGGCGCGGCAGATCGCCGCCAACGACGACGTGGCCGCGATCGGCCTGTGGCTGGCGGAATATCACGACTCGCCGCATACCTTCCGCAGCTACCGCAAGGAGGCCGAGCGATTGCTGCTTTGGGCCACCCAAGTGCGTGGCAAGCCGGTGTCCAGTCTCACCCGCGAGGATGTCATCGCCTATGAGGCGTTTCTTGCCCAGCCACCGGCGACCTGGTGCGACGCCGGTCTCGCCCGTCGCGGTGAGCATCGGCGACTGTTCATCGGGCCGCTGGCCGAGCGCAGTCGCCGGCAGGCCTTGGGCATCCTGGCGGGGCTGTTCAATTACCTCGTGCGCGCTGGCTATCTCGCGGGCAGTCCGTTTGTGCTGCAGCGCCGACGGGCACGCCGCGGCCCCCGCCGCACGATCGAACGCTACCTGGACCGTGCCCTCTGGGACCAGGTGCTACGCGTCGTCGACGGCTGGCCACAGACAACTGCGCGGGAACGGCAGCGCTACGAACGCGTTCGCTGGATCCTTCGCTTTCTCTATGAAACCGCCTTGCGGGCCGCCGAAGCCGCGGCCGCCAGCGAGGGCGATTTTCAGCCTATTCGTGGCCGGTGGTGGCTGCATACCGTGGGGAAAGGCGGCGTCGAGGGCACGATTCCCCTAAGCGACGGTCTCATGGAAGACTTTGCACGCTATCGGCGCTTCCATGGACTGCCGGCGTTGCCTTCGGGCGACGGCACAGCCCCGGCCATTCTGGGCATCGCCGGACGGTCTTCCCCGCTGACACCCACGGCGGTCTACCAGATCGTCAAGGACACCTTCCGGCGCGTGGCCGACGAGCTGCAAAAGCACGATGGTGCCCAAGCCGCGCGGGTGCGGCGGGCCTCGACCCATTGGCTGCGGCATACGGCCGCCACGCACCAGGCCGAGGACGGCACCCCGATCCACCACATCCAGCAGAATCTGCGTCACAGCTCCATTGGTACGACCTCGATCTATATTCATGCGGAAGAGGATGCGCGACATGCCAGCACCACGAAGCCACGCATCGAGCCATCGGTGTCCCACGGAGACGTGCCATGACTGACCCCGACGACCGCTTTGGCATGCCAGACAGTGCGTTCAAGGCCGCCCGGAAAAGCCACGGCGTGAATAGCCCGGTTTTTCGGGCGGGCATGTATGTCCCGACTCGGCAGGAAGTAGCTACCCTTTCTGCCGCCAAACTCCTCCCGATCGTGGTCGACTGGATGTGGGAAAGCCCGTCGGAGTTGATCCCGAACAACGACCAGATTTCGCAGCTTCGCGCGATACTTCTGGCGCGTACCGATGCCGGCGAACCCGAGGTACGCGAACTCATTGTGGCCTGTGAGGATTATTTAAAGGTGTAACCACATTGCCCGTAGCAAAGTGGACAATCGGCCGGAATTTCAACTTGCGTACACACAAATGGGCACACGCTCGACACTGTTGCGTTTGGCAACTCATCGTTGGGACAGCCATATGACTACTTCACGCAAATCACTACTTTCGACGCTTGGCTCTCTGGCGCTCGCATTGGCCCTCAGTGGCGTCGCCGTGGCCCAAGACAGCACGCCCACAAGCGGCATGGACAAGATGGGTGCGATGCACTCGGACATGAAGGGCATGCACGACAACATGATGGGCATGCACATGATGCCGGCGACGGTGACGGCGGCCGATACGAAGACCGGCGTGGTTGATGTGACGACTGAGGGCATGGCCTTGAAGGTGCATTTCCCACCGTCCGCCATGGCCAGCCTGAAGGCCGGCGACAAAATCACCTTGCATATGGGTTTCAGCAAGCCGTGAATCCCCTGAACCCACCTCCAGAGTTGAGGGTGTCAGGTCACACGGGTAAGCTCCCCCTATGACCTTCTCGCTACGTCTGCTTGCTCGTTCACGTCGCCTTCGGGCGATGGGCGTGTTGGCGTGGCTGATGCTGGTCATCAACTCATTGGCCGCTGCACCGATGGGCATGACGGGAGGTCCTCACTCCCATCCCATGCACGCAACGGTCGCGGCGGTCAGTGAACACTGTCACCACCATGTGGCCGTCAAGGCATCCCGATCCTGTTGCGACGATCAGGCCGGTTGCTGCGGTGGCATGACGGGACACACCTGCAATTGTGCCGCGATGTGCAGTACCACGTTGCCACCCGGACCAGCAGTTGCCCTGATCTCGACTGCGATCACCGCCCGCTACGCCTTGCCGCTGCCCAGCAGCGCGCCTTCGTTGAATACCGCCCCTCCGTTGCGACCACCGGCGGTCTGACTCTCCCTCGTTGCTAATGAGCTTTGCGTTCGATCGTCGCGTGTCGGCGATCGCAAGCAATCGGCTGTGATCGGTATCGGTAATGTTCGATATCACCTGCCTTGGAGAGATCCCATGAACTTGTTTTCCCCGCCCCCGGCGGATCTGTCGCGGCGTCGTTTCGTGCAAGGCGTGGCCATCGGCGGTGCCGTAGCCGGCCTGGGCCTGCTGCGTCCTTCGAATGCCTGGGCGCTGACCAGCCCCGGCCAGCCCACCGTGCTGAGCGGCACCGATTTCGCACTCGATATTGCCGAAACACCGGTCAACTACACCGGCGCCACGCGTCTGGCGACCACCGTCAATGGCGGCATCCCGGGTCCAATTCTGCGCTGGAAGGAAGGCACTACGGTGAACCTTCGAGTGACCAACCGGTTACGCGTGCCGACCTCGATCCATTGGCACGGCATCATCCTGCCGTTCCAGGAAGATGGGGTGCCGGGTATCAGCTTCGACGGCATCGCTCCCGGCGAAACCTTTCTCTACCAGTTCAAGGTGCGCCAGAGCGGTACCTATTGGTACCACTCGCACTCGGGCTTCCAGGAACAGACGGGTTTGTATGGCCCGTTGGTGATCGAACCGGCCAGCCCGGATCGCCATCCGACCGATCGCGATTACGTGGTGATGCTCAACGACTGGACCGATGAAAATCCCGAGCGCATCTACGCCAAGCTAAAGAAGCAGAGCGACTACTACAACTTCGCCCAGCCCACGGTGCCGGATTTCTTTCGCGATGTGCGCGAGAAGGGGCTGGGCCAGGCCTTGGCCATGCGCAAGATGTGGAACGAGATGCGCATGAACCCGACCGATTTCGGCGACGTCTCCGGCTACACCTACACCTACCTGATGAACGGTGCGGCGCCGGCGGGCAACTGGACCGGCATCTTCAAACCCGGCGAGAAGATCCGGTTGCGCTTCATCAACGGATCGGCGCAGACGATCTTCGACGTGCGCATTCCGGGCCTGAAGATGACGGTGATCTCGGCCGATGGCCAGGACGTCGAGCCGGTGTCGGTCGACGAATTTCGCATCTCGGTGGCCGAAACCTACGACGTGATGGTCGAGCCGCAGGACGAGCGCGCGTACACGCTGTTCGCCCAGTCGATCGATCGCAGCGGCTACGCTCGCGGCACGCTGGCGCCGCGCGCCGGCATGGAAGCAGACGTGCCCAAGCCCGATCCCATTCAGTGGCTGGCCATGCAGGACATGATGGGTGCGATGGCGATGGGTGATGCCGGTCACGGGAACATGCAAGGCATGTCGGGCATGAGCGGCATGCAGGGCATGCAGGGCATGGCCGGCATGGATCACGGTGCGATGCCGGGCATGGCACCTGCGCCAGCGCCTGTGGTGCGCCACGCCCGCACCGAATACGGCCCCGGCGTGGACATGCATGTGGACATGCCGCGTACCAACCTCGACGACCCGGGCATCGGCCTGCGCGACAACGGTCGACGCGTGCTGACCTACGCCGACCTGCACACCATCGGCGGACCGATCGACGCGCGCGAACCCAGCCGGGAGATCGAGCTGCACTTGACCGGCAATATGGATCGCTTCATCTGGTCGTTCGATGGCGTGAAGTTTTCCGACGCCAAGCCGGTGCATTTCAACAGCGGCGAACGGCTGCGCATCGTGCTGGTCAACGACACCATGATGAACCATCCGATCCACCTGCACGGCATGTGGAGCGAGCTGGAGAATCCCGAAGGCCAGTTCCAGGTACGCAAGCACACCATCAACGTGCAGCCGGCGCAGCGCATCACCTATGCGGTGTCGGCCGACAACCCCGGTCGGTGGGCCTACCACTGCCACCTGCTGTATCACATGGAAGCGGGCATGTTCCGCGAAGTGGTGGTGTCATGAAAATGAATCGCCGCAGCACCTCAGTCGTCCCGCTGCGTTCCGCGTTGCTGGCCGCAATATTGCTGGCGTTGCCACCGGTGGTCACGGCGCAGAGTGCACCCGCGTCCAGCAGCACATCGTCGATGGACATGAGCTCCATGCCAGGCATGGATCACGGCAGCATGTCCGGTATGGCCATGCCGGCTGCTGCGAGCAGCACGGCGAAGCCGGCAACGAAACCGCCTGCCAAGAAAGCCAGGAAGAAACCCGTCGCAGCCCCGCCGACGCCGGCTTCCCACAACATGGATGGCATGAAGGGCATGGATCACAGCAGCATGCCTGGCATGGATCACCGCGCGATGTCGGACATGCCCACGCCCGCCAAACCTGCCGCATCGGCAGCACCCGCCGGCGACATGTCGGGGATGGATCACTCGTCGATGCCCGGCATGAGCCCGGAAGCGATGCAGGGGATGGACCACAGCGGCATGGCCGGTATGGATCACGGCGCGATGCCGAAGAAGGATCAAGGCGACATGACCGGCATGGGTGCGATGCCGGGCATGACGATGGGCCCGATGCAGGGCGGGAGTCCGCCAGCGAATGCGCGCAGCTCCGACTACTCCGACGGCGTCGGCTACGGCTCCATGAAAGGCATGGACATGGCCGACAACGCACCGCTGGGCAGGCTGTTGATCGACCAGTTGGAAGCCTTCCACGGCCGCGATGCCAACGGCCAGAGTTGGGAAGCCGAAGGCTGGTACGGCAACGACGAGAACAAGCTGTGGGTACGCACTGAAGGCGAGCGCAGCCGCGGCAAGCTGGAAGACGGCGACCTCGAAGCGTTTTGGAACCACAACATCGCCACGTTCTGGAGCACTCAGCTCGGCGGTCGCCAGGACGTGGGCGAAGGCCCCAAGCGCACGTGGGCGGCCTTTGGCGTGCAGGGCCTGGCACCGTACTGGTTCGAGGTGGAAGCGACGGGTTACGTCGGGGCTTCCGGTCGTACAGCCGCGCGTCTGCGCGCCGAATACGAAATGCTCTTCACCCAGCGCCTGATCCTGCAGCCGGAAGCGGAGATCAACCTGTACGGCAAGAACGATCCGCAACGCCGGATCGGTAGCGGCGTGTCCGACATTCAGTTCGGCTTGCGTCTGCGCTACGAGATCCGTCGTCAGTTCGCGCCGTACATCGGCGTGAACTGGGTGCGTCGCATCGGCACCACCGCCGACTACGCGCGGCAGGATCATCAACCCGTTCTCGACCGGCAGATCGTGGCCGGCGTTCGCATCTGGTTTTAAGGGGAAACATCATGAAACAGCACATCAAGCATCACAGCATCACCGTCGCCGTTGTTCTTGGCGTCCTTGCCATCGGTGCAGGCGCGTTCGTGTACTCCGGCATCTACAACATCGGCGCCGACGACCATCACACCAAGCCGGTGTTCGCGGTCATGCAGACCCTGCGCGAGCGCTCCATTCATGTCCGCTCGGAAGACCTCACGGTTCCGGATCTCAACGATCCCCAGCTGATCCTGAAAGGGGCCGGCCAGTACGCGGCTATGTGTACCCAGTGCCACCTCAAGCCGGGCATGAAGGACTCGGAGCTTCGCCCCGGACTGTACCCGCAGCCACCGAATCTGTCACAGACGCGGGTCGATCCGAAGGACGCGTTCTGGATCATCAAGCACGGCATCAAGATGAGCGCGATGCCGGCATGGGGTGGCAGTCACGACGATCCCACCATCTGGAGCATGGTCGCGTTCCTGCAGAAGCTGCCGGCCATGACGCCGGAGCAATACAAGGACATGGTGGCGAAGGCGCCGCCGGATGAAGACATGGACATGGGCGACGAAGGCGGCCATAGCCACGGTGGGGCTGCTGACGAGGACGCTCACGGTGCTGCCGACATGAAAGACATGGTCATGTCCGGCGAGGCCGGTCACAGCCATGGCGCCGCTCCAGAGGATAGCCATGATCATGCGTCGACCACCGCGCCTGCAGCCGAAACCCCGCTGTCGCTGGATGGAATGAAGCCAAAGGCGGCACCAGAGGCCGAAGCTGTGGCACAGGCGTTCCACACGGCCTTGCAGCATGGCGATCGAACGGCGGTGCTTGCCCTGCTGGCACCTGATGTCACCATCAGCGAAGGCGGGCATACCCAGACGCGTGACGACTACGCGAACGGCCATCTCGGCGAGGACATCGCGTTCCTGAAGAGCGCGAGGATCACACCCGTCTCGCTCGGTTCGATGCCGATGGGCGACACCGCGATGGTCGGCAGCGAGAGCGACATCCAAGCCATGGTCAAGGGCAAGCCGACCATGTTGCGCAGCCGCGAACTGCTCAATCTCAAGAAGGACGGCAAAGACTGGAAGATCGTCTCGATCCAGTGGCAATCCGCACCGGTATCGGGAGAATGACCGTGAAGCGAATGAGCATCTCAGCCATGAATGCAAGAAACGTTTTGTTCGCAGCCATCTCCGTTGTTTCCTTCAGCGCGCTTGGTGCCTGCACCTACCCCGTCGATGCGCAGTCCAGCCAGCCATCCTCCGCGACAATCCATGCCGCAACAGCAAGCTCACCGGCCGCATCGCTTCCAGTCATGCTGGTGCACAAAAGCGCTACGTGTGGATGTTGCGGCGCGTGGGTCGACCATATGCGTGCCGCGGGCTTCAACGTCGACGTGCGCGATGTCGACGACCTCGATTCGGTGAAGAGTCAGGTCGGCATTCCGTTCGGCAAAGGGTCATGCCATACCGCCGAAGTGGGCGGCTATTTTGTCGAAGGCCATGTGCCGGCGCCGGACATCAAGCGGCTCCTGGCTGAAAAGCCCGATGCCAAGGGCCTCGTCGTGCCGGGCATGCCGGCCGGTTCGCCGGGCATGGAGATGCCCGATGGCCGCGTCCAGCCTTACGTGGTTGAGCTGGTCGGCCGCGACGGCACGACGTCCGACTTCGCCCGCCACGGACACTGACACGTCGATCAACGTCAAGCCATTGCCATCGTCATGGGAGGATGCATGAACACCCATCATCACCACACGGGCGCCGACAACCACGGACGTCACACCCAACCCGGCGCAGTGACAACCGCGATCGATCCGGTTTGTGGCATGCAGGTCGATCCACACCAGACCGCCCATCACGCCGAACATGATGGAGTAACGCATCATTTTTGTTCGGCGCGCTGCCTGGAAAGTTTCACGAGGGATCCGGCCAAATATCTGACCCGGCGACCCGATGGTGCCCCCGTGCAGGCACCGACGGGAACGATGTATGTCTGTCCGATGCATCCGCAAGTGCGCCAGGACGGTCCCGGCATCTGCCCGATCTGCGGCATGGCACTGGAGCCGGAAATGCCAGGACTGAACGATGAGGACCATCCCGAACTGCGTGATTTCAGCCACCGCTTCTGGTGGACCTTGCCGGCAACGCTGGTGGTGCTCGTACTGGCGATGTTCGGCCACCACTTCCCCCGATTGCCGGTGGACGCCCGGACCTGGATCGAGCTGGTACTGACCACGCCGGTGGTGTTGTGGGCAGGCTGGCCCTTCTTCGTTCGATGCGTGCAGTCGGTCCGCAACCTCAGTCCCAACATGTGGACCCTGATCGGCATCGGCGTCGGCGCGGCGTTCGGCTACAGCATCGTCGCCACCCTTGTACCGGACCTGTTCCCGGAGTCATTCCACGAACACGGCCGCGTGGGCGTCTACTTCGAAGCCGCCGCGGTGATCGTCTCGCTGACCTTGCTCGGCCAGCTACTCGAACTGCGTGCCCGCTCGAAGACCTCGACTGCCCTGAAAGCCCTGCTAGGGCTGGCCCCCAAAACCGCACGCCGCCTGCGCGACGATGGCGGCGAGGAGGATGTCGAACTCAGCCGCGTTCACGTCGGTGATCGCCTGCGCGTACGCCCCGGCGAAAAGGTGCCGGTGGACGGCGAAGTCATCGAGGGACACTCCCATGTCGACGAGTCGATGCTGACCGGGGAGCCCGTCCCGGTCGAAAAGGCCATCGGCTCCAGCGTGATCGGCGCGACCCTCAACGGCACCGGCAGCCTGGTGATCCGGGCGGAGAAAGTCGGCTCGGCGACCGTGCTGTCGCAGATCGTGCAACTGGTCGCACAGGCGCAACGCTCGCGCGCACCGATGCAGCGCATGGCCGACAAGGTAGCTTTCTGGTTCGTGCTCGCGGTCCTCGCGATCGCCGTCGCGACCTTCTTCGTGTGGGGACTGTTCGGCCCGGACCCGTCGTGGACGTTCGCAGTGCTCAACGCGATCTCGGTCTTGATCATTGCCTGCCCTTGCGCGCTGGGATTGGCCACGCCGATGTCGATCATGGTGGCGACCGGCCGCGCCGCCGGGGAAGGCGTGTTGTTCCGTGATGCCGAGGCGATCGAGAACCTGCGCAAGATTGACACCCTGATCGTGGACAAGACGGGAACCTTGACCGAGGGACGTCCGGCGTTCCACACCGCGCTCGCGGCCGAAGGGTTCACCGAGCAGGAGGTGCTGCGCCTGGCGGCCAGCCTCGATCAGGGCAGCGAGCACCCACTGGCCGACGCGATCGTCGCGGAAGCCCGCCATCGTAACCTGACGCTAGAAACGCCGGAGAGCTTCGAGTCGTCCACCGGCATCGGGGTACGCGGCAAAGTGGGAGGCGCCATCCTGGCGATCGGCAATACCGCGCTGATGCACGAGGTCGGGGTCGATGCCTCCGTTCTTTCCATCCCGTCCGAAGAGCTGCGCCGGGCCGGTGCCAGCGTGATGTATCTGGCGGTCGATGGCGTCCTGGCCGGCCTGCTCGCGGTGGCCGATCCGATCAAGGCCACCACCGAAGATGCCATCGTGGCACTGCACGATGCGGGCCTGAACATCGTGATGGCCACCGGTGACGGCGTCACCACCGCCCATGCGGTCGCGCGTACCCTGGGCATCGACGAAGTACATGGCGAGGTCCGCCCGAAGGACAAAATCGAACTTGTACAACAGCTGCAAGCCGAGGGACACCGGGTCGCGATGGCTGGCGACGGGATCAACGACGCACCCGCGCTTGCCGGCGCCGATGTCGGCATCGCCATGGGCACCGGCACCGACGTGGCAATGTCGAGCGCGCAGGTGACGCTGGTGAAGGGCGACTTGCGCGGCATCGTGCGGGCACGGTCGATTTCCAACGACACCGTCGCCAACATGAAGCAGAACCTGGGCTTTGCGTTCCTCTACAACGCGCTGGGTGTACCGATTGCGGCCGGCGTGCTGTACCCCGTGACGGGCCTGTTGCTCAGCCCGATGATCGCCGCTTTGGCGATGAGCCTGAGCTCCGTGTCGGTGGTTGCCAACGCATTGCGACTGGGCCGAAAACGGCATGGCTGAGATGACCAACGCCGGCGAATGAAGCGAAGCGAATCCAGCGCGATGCCTTCGCCGGCACGCGGGAGTACGCCACCATGTGTTTCCTTCCTCACGCCCAGCACACCTTGGTATCGGGCTTGGCGACCACCCCGTTCTCCAGGAGGGCCGGGGTTGGCCGGCAAGAACAGCGAAGGAGACCGGGCCGACAATCTGTAGTTGATTCAGGTCAATGAAATTCTTGGTATTTTGGAGATATAGTGTTGCCTATGGCCCGTCCTTTCCGCATGCATCGCGCCACACGTCGCCGCCTTATCTGGCTGGTGACGCTGCTGCTGCTTTGGCAGCAGACGGCACTGGCTGCCTACGTTTGTCCGACGGTCCCCGAAGCGACACCGGCGGCTGCGCTGATGACTTCGATGTCGGGCATGGACGGCGGCTGTGCGCAGAATCAGGATGCCCCCGCCAGCCCGCTGTGCCAAAAGCATTGCACGCCCGATCACGCGACGCAGGTTGAAGCGCATACGACGGCGGTGCCATTAAGCGTGTTGCCGGCAATGCCATCGATGCTGATGGCGCCCGCCGTCGTTGCGCTGCCATCGAATCGCGCGCTCCAACGGGCCGGGCATCTGCGCGCGCCGCCACCTCCGCCCATGTTGTTGTTCTGCTCACTCCTGATCTGATCTGACACGTTGCGGCATTGACGTATGTGGCGTCGCGCCTGCATGGCGCGACGCAGATCGCAGACCAGCGGAGTATTCACCCATGTTGTCCCATCACTTTGCCCGGCGCCTGATGGTGCCGGGTCTGGCCGCGCTCCTGTGGGGAGCCTTGGCCACGGCGGCCGGTGCCATCGAGCCACCGCTGACGCTTGAGGCGGCCGTTCGGCAAGGCCTGGCGCGGGCGCCGCAACTTGAAGCGCGTACCGCCGATACGGCGGCAGCCCGCGAGGAAGGTGCGCGCGCCGGACAGTTGCCGGATCCCACCCTGACGCTCGGACTTTCCAATTTCCCCGTCACCAG
This sequence comes from Rhodanobacter sp. FW106-PBR-R2A-1-15, assembly GCF_058789735.1. Classification (NCBI taxonomy): domain Bacteria; kingdom Pseudomonadati; phylum Pseudomonadota; class Gammaproteobacteria; order Lysobacterales; family Rhodanobacteraceae; genus Rhodanobacter; species Rhodanobacter sp. FW106-PBR-R2A-1-15. The sequence goes on from NZ_JBYTEM010000021.1 coordinate 11,934, forward strand.
CCCAGGGGCTTTCAGCCTGCGCTCGGACAGTATGACCATGCGCACCGTCGGCGTGATGCAGACGATTCCATCGCGAGCGGCGCGCGACGCCGAGCGCGGTTTGGCCGCTGCGCAGATTGACGCAGCCGAAGCCGATTACGTCGGCGCCGCGCAAACGGTGCGCGAACGCATTGCCGATGCGTGGATCGAGGTATGGGCCACACAACAGAAACGTGCGCTGCTGGGCGAGTTGCGCGGCGAAAGCGCATTAGCCGTGCTGATTGCGCAGGCGCGGCTGCGCGGTGGCGACGGCAGCGCCACCGACGCGCTGGCGGCGCGCACGGATGCGGCCACACTGGACAACCGACTGGAGGCCGTTGACGCCGATCTCGCCGCAGCACATACGGGGTTGCAGCGTTGGCTTGGTGAGGACGCGGCCACCGTGGCCGACACGCCTGATTTCCAGGTGCTGCCGGTAGCGCCTGCTCGACTTGAGCAAGCCATTGATCAGCAGGCACCCATGCAGGCGTGGCAAGCACGCGAACAGGTAGCTGAGGCCGCACTCGCCCAGGCACGGGCTGCCAAACACCCGGATTGAAACGTGTCGGTGGAGTATGGCCGGCGCGCGCCGTATCTCTCGGACATGGTGACCTTGCAGGTGGGTGTGAGCCTGCCGCTGTTCACCCGCAACCGGCAGGATCGGGGAATCAGCGCCAAGCAGGCGCAATGGGATGCAGTGCAGGCCGATCACGAAGATGCGCGTCGCGCCCAGCGCGAAGCGGTGGCGCGTGCGGTGGTGAATTGGCAGGGTTGGGGACGACAAGTCCAGCGCTATCAGGACACGTTGCTGCCACTCGCACGGGATCGTGCACGCACGGCGCTGGCCAGCTACCGCGGTGGTGGTGCGCTGCAGCCATGGCTCGATGCTCGTCGCGATGAAATCGAACAGCGGCTGGCCTACGCCGAGGCACTGGCGACCCATGCGCGCCTGTGGGCCGCGCTGGCCTATCTGCTACCCAATTCGGAGACGACGCCATGAAGCGCGCACACTTGAAACCTGCCCTGATGATTTTCGCCGGCGTCTTGCTCGCGGCGGTACTGCTGGTGGTTGGCTATCTCGGCGGTCGCCGGCATGCACCGTCGGCATCGGCGTCGACTGGCAACGCGGCATCAGCAACGGATGCCGGTGAGCGAAAAGTCCTGTACTGGTACGACACGATGGTGCCGCAGCAGCATTTCGACAAGCCGGGCCTGTCGCCGATGGGCATGCAGATGGTGCCCAAGTATGCCGATGATGGTGGACCCAAGGATGTCATCCAAATCGATCCCACCACCGTGCAAAACCTCGGCGTGCGCACGGCACTAGTCGAGCGGCGGGTGCTGGCTTCGGCCATCAGGGTGCCCGGTACGATTACCTGGGACTTGCGCCAGGCCAGCACGATCAGCGCGCGGGTTGATGCGGTAATCAGCAAGCTTGATGTGCGCGCGCCGTATACCGTGGTCGCTGCCGGCGCACCGCTGGCGCAGTTGCTGGCGCCGCAATGGAACAGTGCGTTGGCGGAATATCGCGCGCTGGAGCAGGCGCGGTCCGCCGACGCGCGCGAGCTGCGCTCCGCAGCGCGGCAACGGCTGCAGGTGTTGGGGCTGACAGCGGCGGATATTCAGTCGTCGCGTCATGGCGCGGATGCGGCGATCACACTGCACGCCCCGCAAGCGGGCGTCGTCACGACACTGGATGTGCGTGAAGGCCAGCGCGTCACTGCAGGCCAGACCCTGATGACCTTGAACGGTCTGTCCACCGTGTGGGTCGAGGCGGCACTCCCGCAGGCGGTGGCCGGCACGGTGCGCAGCGGCACGCCGGTGGGGGTCACGGTCGATGCCCTGCCGGGTCGGTCGTTCCACGGCACCGTGGAAACCTTGCTGTCGGACGTGGATGCGGTGACGCGCACCCAGCGCGCCCGCATCGTGCTCGACAATCCCGACGGTGCCTTGAGTCCGGGCATGTTCGCTACCGTGCAACTCAACCCGACTCCGGACGTGGCCGTACCGGTGGTACCGGACGACGCGCTGATCGCGACGGGCACCCACACGCGAGTCATTCTCGCCGAGGGAGATGGCCACTTTCGTGCCGTATCGGTGCGCATCGGGCGGGCGGCCGGCGGCTATACGGAAATTCTCGATGGCCTCGCGGGTGGTGAGAAAGTCGTGGTCTCCGGCCAGTTTCTGATCGATTCCGAAGCGAGCCTGTCCGGTGCGCTGGAGCGTCTGAATGACGCCCCCACCAAACCGGCGCCGGCCACGAGCGTGCCCATGCCGGGCATGCCGATGGGAGACCGACCATGATCGCCGCCCTGATTCGCGCGGCGATTGCGCATCGCGTGTTCGTGCTGTTGGCTGCACTGGCCTTGGCCCTGATGGGCATGTTCTCGGTGACGCGCACGCCGGTCGACGCGCTGCCCGACCTGTCTGACACCCAGGTGATCATCCGCACCAGTTACCCGGGCCAATCGCCGCAGGTGGTCGAGGATCAGGTCACCTATCCATTGGCCACCACCATGCTCTCGGTACCTGGCGCGACGACGGTGCGCGCCTTTTCGTTCTTCGGCGACTCCTACGTCGATGTGTTGTTCGATGACAGCACTGACTTGTACTGGGCACGTTCGCGTGTGCTGGAGTACCTGAGCCAGGCGCGGGATCGCCTGCCGGCCGGAGTCACGCCTGCCCTCGGCCCTGATGCCACGGGACTCGGCTGGATCTACGAATACGCGCTGGTGGATCGTACCGGTCAGCACGATCTTGGCCAGTTGCGTGCGCTACAGGACTGGTTCCTGCGCTATCAGCTCAAAACCGTGCCGAATGTCGCCGAGGTCGCCACTTTGGGCGGCATGGAGCGCGCCTGGCAGATCGTGCCCGATCCGCAGGCGCTGGCGGCGCGCGGCGTCACCGTGGCGCAGCTGGTCGATGCGGTACGCAGCGCGAACGGCGCCAACGGTGGCTCGGTGATCGAACAGGGCGAAGCGGAACTGATGGTACGCAGCGAAGGCTATCTGAAGAGCCGCGCGGACTTCGAGAACGTGCCGATCACCACCAACGCCGGCGGTGTGCCGGTGCTGCTGCGCGATGTGGCGACGGTGCGGCGGGGCCCGACGTTTCGCCGTGGCATTGCCGAGCTGGACGGGCAAGGTGAAGTGGTCGGCGGCATTATCGTGATGCGCACGGGCAAGAACGCGAAGGCCACCATTGCCGCCGTGAAAGCACGGCTAGCGGAACTGCAGCGCAGCCTGCCGGCCGGCGTCGAGATCGTGCCTACCTACGACCGCTCGCAGCTGATCGACGCCGCGGTGGAGAACCTGTGGAGCAAGTTGTTCGAAGAATTCCTGGTGGTGACGCTGGTCTGCGTGTTGTTTCTGGGGCACCTGCGCTCGGCGCTGGTGGCCGTGATCACGCTGCCGCTGGGCGTGTTGGTCGCCTTCATTGCACTGCATCTGCAAGGCGTCACGGCGAACCTGATGTCGCTCAGCGGTATCGCCATTGCGATCGGCGCGATGGTGGATGCGGCGATCGTGATGATCGAGAACGCGCACAAACATCTGGAACATTGGCGTGACGCGAACGACGGACGTGAACCGCAAGGTGCGCAGCGGTGGTCGCTGATTGCCGAGGCCGCCGCCGAGGTGGGGCCCGCGTTGTTCGTCAGCCTGTTGATCATCGCGCTGTCGTTCGTGCCGGTCTTCGCGCTGCAGGGGCAAGAAGGCAAGCTGTTCAAGCCGCTGGCCTTCACCAAGACCTACGCGATGGCGGCAGCGGCTGGGCTGGCGGTGACGCTGGTGCCGGTGCTGATGGGTTATTTGATCCGCGGGCGCATCCGTGCCGAGCGCGACAATCCGCTCAACCGGGGTTTGATCCATGGCTATCGGCCTCTCCTCGAAGCCGTGCTGCGCTATCCGAAAGCAACCCTGGTGCTGGCCGGTGTGCTGCTGCTCACCGCGGTCATTCCGATGACCAAGCTCGGCAGCGAGTTCATGCCCGCGATGGACGAAGGCACATTGCTGTACATGCCCACTGCACTGCCGGGGCTGTCCGCCGGCAAGGCCTCGCAGTTGCTGCAGTTGACCGATCGCATGATCAAGACCGTGCCCGAGGTTGATCATGTGTTTGGCAAGGCCGGGCGCGCCGAAACGGCCACCGATCCGGCGCCGCTGGAAATGTTCGAGACCGCGATCACCTTCAAGCCGAAGGACCAGTGGCGGCCCGGCATGACGATGGACAAGATCAAGGCGGAACTGGACAAGGCGGTGCACGTGCCGGGGCTGACCAACCTGTTCGTGCCGCCGATCCGCAACCGCATCGACATGCTCTCCACCGGCATCAAGAGCCCAATCGGCATCAAGGTGCTGGGTACCGACCTGGCTACGCTGCAGACTGTGGCCGATCGGATCGAGACGGTGGCGAAGACCGTGCCCGGTGTCAGCTCAGCGATTGCCGAGCGCCCGACCAGCGGCCGCTACGTCGACGTGCACATCCGCCGTGATGTCGCCGCGCGCTACGGGTTGACCCAGGAGCGCGTGCAGCAACTGATCGCAACCGTGGTCGGTGGCGATCCAATCGGTCAGACCGTCGAAGGGCGCGAACGTTATCCCATCGTGGTGCGCTACCCGCGTGCCGAGCGCGATTCCATTGGAGCGCTGCGGCAGTTGCCGATCGTCGCAGCCAACGGTGCGCAGATTACACTTGGCCAGATCGCTGACATTGCCGTTGAAGCAGGACCGTCCATGCTGAAAAGCGAGGGCGGGCAGCTGGCCACGTATGTCTACGTCGATACGGCCGGCAGCGATTTGGGCACGGTGGTGGCCAACCTGCAACGCGCGGTGGCGCAGCAAGTCAAATTGCCGCCGGGTACGACCGTGGCGTGGTCCGGTCAGTTCGAATACCTGGCCAGTGCCATGGAAAGACTCAAGGTGGTGGTGCCGATTGCGCTGGTGATCATTTTTCTATTGATCTATGCCGTTTTCCGACGCGTGAGCGAAGCGGCGCTGATCATGGCCAGCGTGCCGCTGGCACTGGTCGGCGGTCTGTGGTTGATCTGGTTGCTTGGTCATGCGGTGTCGGTGGCCACGATCATCGGCTTCATCGCGCTGGCCGGAGTCGCCGCTGAATTCGGCGTGGTGATGCTGCTGTATCTGCACCATGCCTGGGAGCACCAACTTGCGCTCGATCCCCACGCCGGCCCAGAAGCGCTGGACGAAGCGATTCGCGAGGGTGCCGTGCAGCGCGTGCGCCCGAAGGCAATGACTGTCGCGGTCATTCTCGCCGGTCTGTTTCCCATCCTGCTCGGCCATGGCGCCGGCTCGGAAGTGATGCAGCGCATAGCCGCCCCGATGATCGGCGGCATGGTCACGGCACCCTTGCTATCCATGCTCGTTATACCCGCGGCGTACCGCCTGCTGGTTCGTTATCGGCTGCGTAAAGCCAGCAAGACAAACGCCACACTTCACTCCAACCCACAAGGAAACTGACCCATGAAAAAGCCATGCATTACCCTCGCGATCACCGCTGCGCTGTTCACGGCTCCGGTGTTTGCCAACCCTCAGCAGATGGATCCCAACATGCCGGGCATGGCTGGGATGCATGAAGCCACACCCGCCGATGTGCAGGGCGTGGGCGTGGTCAAGGCGGTCGACACCACCAAGGGCACCCTCACGCTGCAGCATGAGGCGATTGCCGCCATCGGCTGGCCGGCCATGACGATGCCGTTCAAGGTGGCTTCGCCGGAGCTGCTGACGCACGTGAAGGTGGGCGATAAGGTGCAATTCACCTTCCATCAGGCCAGCACGGGTAGCACGGTGACGGCGATCCGTCCGGCACGTTGACAGACCACGTCGCCGGCTGGCCCCAACTGTCGAGGGTCAGCCGGCGGTCGTGAAAGCAGTACCGCCACGCACGTTATGCGTGCGCCTGGCGGTGTTTGTTGTGGTTGTCATTTTTGGAGAACGACCATGAAATCGTTTACTGCTTGTCTCAGCCTCCCGCTGCTGCTCGCGGGCCTTACCATTGGCCGCATCGCGTACGCGACCGATTCCTACACTGATGGCTGGGTTGGCCATGTGGATGGCCCGCGTTTGGATGTCTGTTATCGAGTCACGCCACTGCCAGCGGTTGGTGCGCGACTGGAGGTCCTGCGGACATCCTTCGTGGTTCCAAACAAAGGGCAGCCCCGCCAACAGTTCGCGGTGGCGGGGTATGCCACGGTAACGTCGATCATCGACGCGCATTGCGTACGTGCCGAGCTGACCCAGGGCACGGCGAAGCGGACCGATCACGCGCGGCGCGCGGACTGAGCGGACGCGACGACAAGGCCGCCAAGGCATGCTCCGCGACGGCCCAAAGCGGCATCGGCAGCCTGTATCCGTACGAACAACGTGGACGGCCCCTCGGCTGGCTGTTCGGAGCAATGGCCGGTGGCATGGCTTTCGGCTCGACTTTCGGTGCCGTGCTGGAGCCTCTGCTTGGTTGGCGCGGCCTCTTTGTTTTGGTCGCCTTGGCCGCCGTGGGTGTGTTCGTGGTGCTGCTGCTCCGCCGTTCACTTATTTCGTCGAGGAGGAAGGCTGTTCCCGAGACGATGGGAGAGCTATTCCTCGGATATCGCGATCTCATCGGCACTCCGCGGGGGCAGCGCACTTATGGCTATGTTTTCGTCAATTCGATTTTTCACTCTGGCGTCTTCACGTGGCTCGGTGTCTATTTCGAGCAGCGTTACGGTCTTGGCCCGGTAGGGATTGGTGTAGCCCTGCTCGGCTACGGGATTCCTGGTTTCTTGTTCGGCCCGCTGATCGGCCGGGCCGCCGACCGCTGGGGGCGCGCCAGGTTGTTGCCCATCGGGCTTGGGTTGGGTGCCCTAGGTGCAGCTACCCTGATTTTCAACGGTCCCCTGATACTCGCGATTGTGGCCGTGACCGTCCTTTCTCTCGGCTACGACATGACGCAGCCCCTCTTCGGGGGCATCGTCACCGCGCTTGGAGGAAAGCGCCCGGGACAGGCGATGGGCTTGAACGTCTTCGCACTATTCGCTGGATTCGGCGTGGGTAGCCTCCTGTTCGGCGAGGCGCTTCGGCTTGGGTTCGGGATGGCGCTTGGCATCTTCGTCATGGTTCAAGCGCTGGCGACCGCGCTGTCCATCGGATGGTTCAGCGCGGAGGTTCCAGTCAACAGAGTCAACAGCTAGCCCGCCAGCGCAAAACCCACGGATATGGATCGAATACATATCCTTGATCACTGGTCTGTTGGCGGGGCCGCGTCGCTTAAACGGCTGCTCCAGCGGGGGAGTAGAGATTGGGAAGCCACGGTTCGGTGCCATCTGGCTCGTAACAGAGTGCCAAGATACTTTCTTCTTCGCTTTTCTATTCCTCATCGGCCCACTGGCACGTGTCCGAAGTTTCATTTCAGAGGTTCGCACCACGCCGTACGCAGACGTCACAGGCCGATAAGCGCTACGTCTGATGCAAAAAATTCAAGGTCGGGCAATGCTCCCCACGCGGCGCATGCGCGCAGTCGTCGGCGAGCTGCATAAGTTCCGTTTCCAGCCGCTTCAGATCCTCCAGCTTGCGGCGCACATCGAGGAGTTTGTGTTCGGTCATTCGACGCGTCTGCTCGCAGGCTCGTTTGCCCTTGAGGTGGAGAAGTCCGGCAATCTCGTCCAGCGTGAAACCCATGGTCTTGGCGCGTCGAATGAACTGAAGACGCGCCAGATCCTGGTGTTCATAGCGACGCACACCGCCCAACGGGCGCTCGGGCTCACGCAGCAGGCCCACCCGCTGGTAGTAGCGCACGGTCTCGATGTGGACGTCGGCGGCCAGGGCCAGCCGGCCGATGGTGAGGGCGGAAGTCATGCTTGACTCCGTAGTTGGGTACGGAAGTTAGTATGCGCTCATGAATACGTTACCAGCCAAATCGTCGCTACCCGCCGTGATCGTCGCGCTGCTCGCGGCGATCGGGGCATCCGTGTGTTGCGTGGTACCGCTGGTGCTGGTGTTGCTGGGCATCAGCGGGGCGTGGATCGCCTATCTCACGGCGCTCGATCCCTGGCGTCCATGGTTCATCGCGGCCACTTTGCTTAGCCTTGGTCTCGCGTTCTGGACGCTGTATGGGCCATGGTCGCGTTGCCGCACCGAGGGCACCTGCGTCGAGCCGACGGTCTTGCGGCGGCGGCGGTTTTGGCTGTGGACAGCCACCGTGCTGACCGTGCCGTTGTTGCTGTTTCCCTATTTCATTGGCTGGTTTTTGTAGGAGACGAACGATGCGTCAGTGGCTATTCGTAATGGTCGCCATCTTGGGGCTGGGCATGGCTCATGCGGCAACACCCACCACGGCCGTGCTGCATGCGGCGAACATGACGTGCCCGAGCTGCAGTGTGACGATCAAGAAAGCCTTGAGCCGCATAGCGGGTGTCACGAGCTCGAAGGTCGATCTCAAGGCCGAGACTGTCACTGTGACGTTCGATGCCGATCGCACGACGGAGTCGACACTGGCGCGCACGGTTACCGAGGCGGGTTTTCCGGCTACGGCGCAAAACCATGGCGGTTGAGCCCATCCTGCAGAGCACGCTGACGTGCCCGCATTGCGACCATCAGGCCACCGAGACCATGCCGACCGACGCCTGCCAGTTCTTCTACGACTGTGAGGGCTGCGGCGAATTGCTCCGGCCCAAGGCGGGCGACTGCTGCGTGTTCTGCTCGTACGGCAGCGTGCCGTGTCCGCCGATCCAGCAACAGAAGTCGTGCTGCGGGTAGACCATCCTTCATAGGGGTCAAACGGTGCCGGTAGGGGGTTGTCTGAATTCATCACGACCGGCGCCCAAGTGAAATTGTCTAACAGCGTGGCTGTCGTATAGGATCATGGGATGTATCGGTCTGCGCCATCACTGCTGACTCGCCTGCGCCGCCACCGCGGATTGTGGGTGTTGGCCGTGGCCGTGTTGCTGATCAAACTGGTCAGCGGATCGATCTGCGTGGCCGATGGACCGGGAGCGCGATTCGCGTCGGCGACCGCTGCTGCCCCGACCACCCTGTTGGCGGACACCGCCGTCAGTTCGGTATCGGCTGACGATGCGAACTCCTGTCTTCTGGGTGAAGGGCGCAGTTGCCACTGTGCCTGTGCCCATTCGGTGACGTTCCCCGTCAGCGCATCGCTTCCCATCGCCATGATGGAAGCACGCTTCGCACCGCTCACCCTCCATTCGGGATTCACGCCGGCCACGACCGGCTCGCTGCTGCGCCCTCCGATCGCCTGAAACCGCTCCGTTACGCGACGCCACCGCCGGTGCAGTTCGTCGCTTCGTGACCGTTTTCAGGAGATCGCTTCATGTCTGTTTTTCGTTCGGTGCCCATCGGCGCCGTGTGTCTGTTGTACGCGGCGATGCTCAGTGCCGCGCCCGTATCCCCTTTCTCCCCACCGGTAGCTCCCCTGCCGACATCGTTGTCGACGTCGCCCTTGCAGGATGCGGTGCGCCGTATCTGGCAAGCCAGTCCCGAGGTGCAGGCCGCGCGCGCGGATCTGGATGCTGCCCAGGCCCGTGCGCGTGCCGCTGCGCAGCCGCTGTACAACCCCTCGCTGTCGCTTGATGCGGAGAATGCCGACGCCAATCGGCGCACGGCCGGCATCAGCCTGCCGCTGGATCTGTCCGGCAAACGCCGCGCTCGCGCCAGCCAGGGCGAGGCCGACCTGCTGGCGGCCGAAGCTGGCTACAACCTGCTGCGTCGCGATGTGGCCACCCGCTGGCTGAAAGCCTGGTCGACGGCCGCACTCGCAGCCCGACAGAGCGAACTGGGGCAACGCCGCCTGGCGCTGATGAAGCGCTTCGATGACTTGGCCGCACAGCGGTTGAAGGTGGGCGACATCAGCAGTCCGGAACGCGACTTGGCCGGCTTGGCGCTCGGTGAGGCGCAGGTGCAACAAGCCACACTCGCGGGCAATGAAGCGGCAGCTCGTGCGGCGTTGCTGGCCATCAGTGGCGATCAACTGACCGCGTTGCCACCGTTGCCCAACGGTATGTCACCGGCGGCGGGCAGTGTTACGCCGTTGCCCGTCGATGAACTGCCCGAACTGCGCCAGGCCCGCGCCCAGCAAGCGAGTGCCGAGGCCGGGGTGCAAGTCGCCCGCCGGGCACGTATCCCCGATCCCACGCTGAGCTTGACCGGCGGACAGGTACGCAGCGGGCCGCGCACCGATCAGGTGATCGGTCTGAGCGTGTCCATTCCGTTGCCGGTGCTCAACACCGGACGTGCCGAAGTGGATGCCGCCCGTGCGGAAGCCGATGCAGCGGCGGCCGGTGTGCGCTCACGCCAGTTTGTGCTGCGCGCCGGACTGCAGGAAGCGCAAGCCCGTTACGCCGCCTTGCGCAGTGCGACCGAAGCCTTTCGCAGCGGCCGGGCCGCTGCATTCGAGGATCGCACCGCGTTGCTGGAGAAGCTCTGGCGTGCCGGCGAAATCAGCACGTCCGATTACCTCGTGCAGCTCAAACAGAGCCTGGACACCGCGCTGTCCGGCCAGGAACTGGAAAGCCAAACCTGGCAGACCTGGTTCGACTACCTCACCGCTGCGGGCCGTCTGACCGACTGGCTCGATGGCCGCACTCAGGACGGTCCTACTCAGGACGGCCTTAATCAGGATATCCCCCGATGAATCTCTCTCTTTTGAAACGCAGCCTGCTGGGCATGGCGCTGCTGGCCGCGTTGGCCGGCCCTGTCATGGCGCAGGAACCCGCACCCGCCAATCCGCTCGCGCTGGATGCCAAGGCGATCAAGGACGCCGGCATCGTGCTCGACAAGGCCGCCACGCGCGCCCTGACCGATGAACTGAAAGCCCCCGGCGAAGTGAAAGCCGATGCGTATTCCACCGTGCTGGTGTCGCCGCGCGTCGAATCGCAGGTGCTGGCCCGCAAGGCCAAGCTCGGCGACGTGGTGAAAACCGGTGCGCCGTTGGTGGTGCTCTCCAGCGTGCAGGTCGCCGAGACGCAAGGCGCGTTGATCGTGGCCGAACAGGACTGGCAACGGATCGCGTCGCTGGGACCGCAGGCGGTGTCGGCACGACGCTACAACGAAGCGAAGGTGCAGCGCGATCAGGCGCGTGCCAAGCTGCGTGCCTACGGGCTATCCGACGGCCAGATCCGCGGCATGCTGCGCGCGGGTTCCGCCAAGGCGGATGGCAGCTATGCATTGCTGGCGCCGACCGCCGGGCGCATCGCCAGTGACGAGTTCCTCATCGGCGAACGCGTCGAGCCCGGCCGTACCCTGTTTACCTTGGTCAACGACGACGCGGTCTGGGTCGAGGCGCAACTCGCGCCGGGCGATGCGGCCCGCGCGCAACCCGGCATGGACGCGCGCGTGCTGGCGCACGACCAGACGCTGACGGGGAAGGTCATCCTGAGTTCGTCGCAGACGAACGAACGCACCCGCACCGTGCCGGTGCGCATCGAAGTTGCCAACCCGAACAACCTCCTGCGCCCGGGCGAATTGGTCGAAGCGCGCATCGCGGTCGGTGAGGCGGTGCCGAAGCTGGCGGTACCGGCCGAAGCGATCGTGTTGCTGCAAAACCAGCCGACCGTGTTCCTGGCCAAAGGCAACGGCACGTTCGAGCCGGCGCCGGTGATGGTCGGCGACACCCGTGATGGCTGGACGATGGTCACCCAGGGCCTCAAGGCCGGCGACACCTACGTGCGCAAGGGCGCCTTCGCCTTGAAGGCCCGTTTGCTGCGCTCGCAGTTGGGAGAAGAATGATGCTGGAACGTCTGGTTGAATTCTCCCTGCGCTACAAGGTGCTGGTGCTGATCGTTTTCGTGGTGATCGGCTTCCTTGGTTTTCAGGCGGTGCGTCAGCTGCCCATCGATGCCTTCCCGGACGTCACACCGGTGCAGGTCAATGTGTACACCGAAGCCTCGGGACTTGCGGCAGAGGACGTGGAACAACTGCTGACCACGCCGGTGGAGTCGGCACTGGCCGGCCTGCCCAAGGTGGAACAGATCCGCTCGGTCAGCCTGTTCGGCTTGTCCTACGTGTCGGTGTACTTCGACGACAGCATGGACATCTACTTCGCCCGTCAGCTGGTCAACGAACGGCTGCAGCAGGTCGGCGATCGCTTGCCGGCGGGTTACGGCAAACCGGCGATGGGACCGAACACCTCCGGCCTCGGCCAGGTGTTCTGGTACACCGTCGAGCGAGCCGACAACAAGCTCAAGGGTGCTACCGCCAGCACCGCGCCGAACGACATGGACCTGCGCACCCTGCAGGACTGGACCATCCGCCTGATCCTGCGCACCGCCCCCGGCGTCGACGACGTCACCTCCTGGGGCGGCCAGGAAAAGCAGTTCCAGGTACGCATCGACCCGATGAAGCTGATCGCGCACAAGCTCGGCTTCAAGGACGTGATCGAGGCGCTGCAGGCCAACAACGCCCAGGTCGGCGGCAACTTCGTCGATGTGGGCCGCGAGCAGTACCTGGTGCGTGGACTGGGCCTGATCCAGAACGCGAAGGATCTGGGCAACATCGTGCTCAAGACCGAGGACGGTACCCCGGTCTACGTGCGTGATGTGGCCACGATCACCGAAGCGGGCGCACCGCGCACCGGTGCGGTGACCCGCGATGGCAAGGAAGTGGTGATGGGCCAGGCGCTTGCCCGCATCGGCGAGAACGCCAAGAGCGTGGTCGATGCGGTGAAAGCCAAGCTCGACACGGTGAAGCAGGCGCTGCCGCCCGGCGTCGTGGTCAAGCCAGTGTACGAACGCACCGAGTTGGTCAATGCGGCCGTGGAAACCGCCGTGCGTGCCTTGATCGAAGGTTCGATCCTGGTCGCGATCATCCTGTTCCTGTTCCTGGGCGAGTTCCGCAGCGCCATCGTGGTGGTGGTGGCGCTCCCGCTGGCCATGCTGATCGCCTTCATCTGCATGAATCAGGTCGGCCTCTCGGCCAACCTGATGTCGCTGGCGGGCCTGGCGATCGGCATCGGCATGATGGTGGACGGCGCGGTGGTGATGGTGGAGAACGCCTACCGCATCATGGCCGAGCGCAAGGCGCATGGGCTCCCGGTGGATCGCACCGCCGCGGTGCTGGCGGCTGCCCGCGAGGTGGCCAATCCGATGGCGTTTGCGATCCTGATCATCATCGTGGTGTTCCTGCCGCTGTTCAGTTTGCAAGGACTGGAAGGCAAGATGTTCAAGCCGATGGCGTTCAACATCAGCTTCGCGATGGCGGGATCGCTGATTCTCGCCTTGACGTTGATCCCGGTACTCGCCGCGCTGGTGCTGAAACCGAAGGAAGAGAAGGACACCTGGTTGGTGGCGTTCCTGAAACGCCATTACGCCACGGTGCTCGCCTGGGCGTTGGCACGTCGCAAACTGGTGTTGGGCATCGCCGCCGGTGCCTTGCTCGGCAGCCTCGCGCTGTTCCCGTTCCTCGGCAAGGAGTTCATGCCCAACCTGAAGGAAGGCGCCATCATGTGGCGGATCACCTCGATCCCGTCGGCATCGCTCGACGAGTCGATCGCCATCTCCAAACAGGTGTCGACGCTGATCAAACAGAAGTTTCCGGAAGTGGAAACCACGCTGGCAATGATCGGTCGCGCCGAGAAAGGCGAGACAGCCGACGTGAATTACATGGAGGTGTACACCCCGCTGAAGCCTAAGGATCAATGGCGCAAGGGCGAGACGCTGGAGAGCATCGAGGAGGCCATGCAGAAAGAACTGTCGGCGGCCTTGCCCACCGCGGTGGTGAGTTACACCCAGCCGATCCAGATGCGTATCGAGGAACTGATCTCCGGTGTGCGCGCCACGTTGGCGCTGAAGATCTACGGCGATGATCTGGGCGAGCTGGATCGCCTGAGCGGCCGCATCAAAAACGCGCTGGCCGGGGTGCCCGGCGTGGCCGATCTCGCGCTGGAGGCAAACATCGGCAAGCCACAGATCCGCATCAAGGTGGATCGCGATGCACTGGCCCGCTATGGCTTGAACGCCGACGACGTGTTGACCGTGGTGAAGAACGGCATCGGTGGCGAACCGGTGACGACCCTGCTCGATGGCGTGAAACGCTTCGACATCGCGGTGCGGCTGGACGATGCGGACAAGGCGTCCTTGCCGGCGATCCAGCGCATCCCGATCCGCACGGCCAGTGGCGCGCTGGTGCAGTTGTCGCAAGTGGCCGAGGTCAGTGATGCGGAAGGCTATTCGTTCATCCGTCGGGAACAGCTGCAGCGTTATGCGGTGATCCAAATGGACGTGCGTGGTCGCGACATCGACGGCTTCGTCAAGGAGGCCAATGCCGCCATCGCGCAGCAGGTGAAGCTGCCGACCGGCTACTACAGCGAATGGGGCGGCGCATTCGAGAACCAGCAGCGGGCGTTGAAGCGGTTGTCGCTGATCGTGCCGGCGACGATTTTCTTCATCTTCGTCTTGCTCTACACCGCGTTCAACTCGGTAAAGCACGCCACGCTGATCCTGGCCAACGTGCCGTTCGCCACTATTGGCGGCATCGTCGGGCTGGCGATTACCGGGCAGTACCTGTCGGTGCCCTCGGCGATCGGCTTCATCGCGGTGTTCGGCGTGGCGATGTTGAACGGCATCGTGTTGGTGAGTTTCTTGAACGAGCAACGTGAGAAAGGCTTGCCCGTGCGCGAGGCGGTGATCCGCGGCACCGCGCTACGCATGCGCCCGGTGATGATGACCGCCAGCGTGGCGATCCTGGGCCTGGTGCCGATGCTGTTGTCCAGCGGCGTCGGTGCCGAAACCCAGCGTCCGCTCGCCACCGTGGTGGTGGGCGGGCTGATCACCTCGACGTTGCTGACGCTGGTGCTGCTGCCGGTGCTCTACGACTGGATCGAAGAACGCGCCGCCCGGCGCCTCGCCAAGGAGAACACCCCATGAAAGAAGTAAAGGCATTCATCCATCGCGGCCGCGTGGTCGACGTCATCCATGCCCTGGAGGACGGTGGGTTCCGCTATCTCTCGGTGAGCGACGTCAAAGGGTTGTTGACCGCGCTCAGTGCCCAGGAACAGATCTATTCGATGGAACTGGGCGAACGGGTGACCAAGCAGATCAAGCTCGAAGTGTTTTGCGAGGACGACCAAGCCGAACGGGCCGTGCAGCTGATCCGTTTGCACGGACGCACCGGCCAGAGTGTTGCGGGCTGGGTCTACCAGAGCACGGTGGATCGGGCGTGGCCGATCGACGGGCGTGTGGATAACGACTAATCGGGGCAGCGGGAGTACTCACGTCGCTGCATCGGTGTCATTTCATAACACGGCGGCGGCCGCGTAGAGTGGTCGCCGCCATGAGGGATTCCAATACCTGAAGCATGCATCCAATCCATCGGGTTACCGGCTCATGTCTGATACGTGTTGTGCCACCACCATCGATATTGCCGCGTTGCAGGCGCGGCAGCGTCGGGTGTTGATGATCGTTCTGGCGATCAACCTCGCTACTTTCACGATGATGCTGGCCGCGGCGATCTACAGCGGTTCGTCGTCGCTGCTGTCCGGCGGGTTGGACAATCTTGGGGATGCGCTCACCTACCTCTTGAGCCTTGCGGTTGTTGGTGCCAGTGACCGCGCGAAGGCCCGGGTGGCGCTGTTCAAGGGCGCACTGATTCTTGGTGCGGCGCTTGCAGTCGCCATCCAGATTGGCTGGCGTCTCCTGCATCCTGGCGTGCCGATCTTCGAGGCGATCGGTATCGCCGCCTTGCTGAACCTGGTCGCCAATGCCGCATGCCTGCGCCTGCTGCTGCCTTACCGCAAAGGCGACGTCAACATGGCCTCGGCCTGGGAATGCTCGCGCAATGACGTGTTCGAAGGTGTCGCCGTGCTGGCAGCGGCCGCCGGCGTCGGCTTCTTCGGCGCCGGCTGGCCCGATCTGCTGGTTGCGTCGGCGTTGTTGTTGATGTTTCTGCGCTCGGCATGGCGGGTGTTCCGCATGGCGTGGCGAAGCTACGTGAGTGGAGACAACTGATGAATGCCGGGCACGATCATGTGGGTACGGAGATCAGGCACGAGACGCCGCTGTGGTGGGCACTCGGCCTGACCAGTATGTTTCTTGTCGCCGAGATCATCGGCGGTCTGCTTACCAACAGCTTGGCCTTGTTGTCGGACGCGGCACACATGGCGACCGATGTGATCGCGCTGACGATCTCGCTGACCGCCGTGCGCCTGGCACGACGTCCCCCCGATGCGAAACGCACCTATGGTTACGCGCGCATGGAAGCCATCGGCGCACTCGTCAATGGTGGCTTGCTGTTCCTCGTCGCCGGCTACATCTTGTGGGAGGCGGTGCGGCGTTTCAGCGAACCGCCGTCGGTGGCCTCCACCGGCATGCTGGTGATCGCGGTGCTCGGGCTGGTGATCAACCTCATCTCGATGCGATTGCTCAAGGCCGGCAGCGGTGAAAACCTCAACGTGAAAGGCGCCTATCTGGAAGTTTGGGCCGACATGATCGGTTCGGTCGGCGTAATCATCGGCGCGTTGATCATCAAGTTCACCGGCTTTTACATTGCCGATCCAATCATCGCCGTGTTGATTGGTCTGTGGGTGCTGCCGCGGACATGGACATTGCTGCGAGAGGCCGGGAATGTCCTGATGGAGGGGACGCCTCGTGGCGTCGATACTGAACGGGTCCGCGCCGAAATGCTGGCCACTCCGGGCGTGGCTGCGCTGCACGATGTGCACGTATGGGCGCTCAGCAGCACGCGTTCGGCGATGGCGGCGCATGTGATCATGGATGGCGACGCATCAGACGCAGAAGCGCTGCGGCTCCGGCTGGCGCAGATGCTGGAGGCGCGCTTTGACATCCATCACGTGACGCTGCAGGTCGAAACAACGTCGTGCGGGCTGGGGTGCGAGGAGCCGCAAAAGGTTTGACCTCACACAGTCGCTTTGCCAAACCGCGAGCCCGGTGCCGCTTCCACGCGATGACTCCCCGTCGGCGTGGCGTGGCTGCGACGGGAACCGTCGTCCTGTCTCAAGCCTGCGCACGTCATTGTGCGTGCGATGCCGATGAACCTGGGCGATCGCGTGCCCGCTGGCGACGCTGGCCACGGTGGAAGGCCGACAGTATGCGCGGCTACGTGGTCACCGCCGTTGGACGGCGTGGGGCTGGCTCGCAACCCCAGCCCAGCCACTCAGCATGGCCAGCCCACCTATCGCGAGGGCTCCCAGCATATCGCCGGGATAATGCACGCCCAGGTAGATGCGTGCCCATGCCATGAGCAGACCAAGCAGTGCGATCCCGATGCCCCAAACTCGGCTGCGTTGATTCAGCAACAGTATGCCGGCGACGACCCACTGCACGGTCAGGTGGTCGCTGGGAAAGCTGCCGGTCGCCGCATGGGAGACCCATGCTTGGCCGACACCGGCCACGAAGGGGCGCGCTCGATCCCAGACAGCGCCGATGACCAGATTCAGGAGTAGTGCCACGGCAGCGACACCCACCGCTTTCAGGGCGATCGAGCGCATCGACCACCGAGGAAACATCAGCATCGTCCCAAGGAGAGCAGCGGTCAGGATCAACGGCCCATCGGCCAGACCGCGCGCCAGATGCAGCATCGCGGGCGACGGCGGTGTAGACGGATGGATGGCGTGGAACAGTCGAAGGTCAACGGCATACACCACCGGGCCAAGCCCCAATGCCGGAGCGGTCATGGTTTGACGATCGATTCGCTGGCGGCAACCCGCGCTTCCTTCGCTTCGCGCAGAATGCCCAGCGCCTCCTTCAGTACATAGCAGGCGATGGCCGTACCGATCACCAGATCAGGCACCGCGCTGTGCCATAGAAGCACCAGCACACCGGAGACGATGACCGCCAAGTTCGCGAGGACATCGACCCGGGTAAATAGCCAAGTCGCTCGCAAATGCACCTCACCATGACGAAAGCGTTCCAGCAAGCGCAGCACCGTGGTGTTGACGACGAGAGCCACCAAGGCGATGCCCGTCATCCATAAGCCCTCGGGGTGGCTTCCCATCACAAGGCGCCACACGACACCGAGCAAGACGCCTAGCCCCAGCACCAAAAGCAGTGTTCCGCTCAGTTGTGCCGCCGAGGCCTTGAAGCTCGCGCTGCGCGCCCACGCCAGCAGGGCGATGCCGTAGGCACTCGCATCGGCCAGCATATCCAGCGAGTCGGCGATCAATCCCATCGACTGGGCGATCAGCCCCGCGACGATGCCGACCACGAACATCGTGGCATTGAGCCCCAAGGCGACGCGCAGAATTCGGCGTTCCGCTTCATTGGTCGCTTGCACGTGGCAGCCGCAGTCGCTCATGTCTTGTCGCCTTCAGTCTGCATCGGGGAGCACTTCCCGAGTCGTTGGAGGTGACGGGAGTCGTTGACGGCCACGACGGATATTGAACACGAATCCGACAGCCAGCAGCACCAAAATCGCCAACTGGGCCAACAAGGATTGCCAGGTCGGATAGATGCCCAGCAATTCGATATGCGGCACTGGCGCCACGCTCACCGCGACCCAGCCGGCCTCCTGCAGGGCGGCGATACCTTTGCCAGTCAGCACGATGGCGAGCACGGCGATCAGCGCCGAACTGGCGGAGAAGAATGTGCCGATCGGCAGCCGCCGGCTGGTGCGCAGCAGCACCCAGGCGATTAGCCCCAGCACCGCGGCACCGGCGGCGATGCCGCTGAGCAGCCACACTTCCTGGCCGTCGTTCCACAACGCAGCGTAGAACAGGATGCTCTCGAACACCTCGCGGTACACCGAGATGAAGGCCAGTCCGAACAGGAACCACGCCGAACGTCGGTTGAGCGCGGCCGCCATCTTTTCCTTTAGATACGCCTGCCAGCGACCACCGATGCTCTTCTGGTGCATCCACAGACCGACCCCGAGCAACACGAACGCCGCAAACAGCGACGACAGTCCCTCGGTCAATTCACGACCGGCACCGCTGATGGAGATCGCATAGCTGGCGATCGCCCAGGTGATGCCACCGGCCACGAGCGCAAGGATCCAGCCCGCATGCACGTAGCGCAGCGCTTCGGGTCGCGCGGCCTTGCGTAGAAAAGCGAGCAGTGCGACCACGACCAGCAGGGCTTCCAGACCCTCGCGAACCAGGATGGTGAAGGCACCCAAGAAGATGGCGGCCGCATCGCTCGCCGCATCGGCGGTGACTTCCTGTGCGCGTACCAACAGACCATCAATGGCATCGGCCTGTTTCACCACCGACTCCACGGGAGTGTTACCCGACAATGCGCTGCGATAGGCACCCATCGACGTTTCGAGCTGGGCGCGCAGCGCGCTGTCACGTGCATTGAGTTGCGGTTCGACCGGTTCCACGCCATCGAGGTAGGCGGATAGCGCCAGCTGGGTGGCTTGCGTCTTCGCACCAGCACGGTAAGCCGTCAGGCTCGCCGCCAGTCGCGCCCGTGCCAGGGGGATGCCGGCCAAGGCCTGCTGCTGGATGACGTCAGGGTGAGCTCGCAAGTAACCCACGATCGTCCGAGCACGCTCTGCACCAAGAGTAGGTGTCAGCTGCGCAACACGCGCACGCGACAGCTCCTTCAGATCCGCGATCTGCGCTCGCGCGGCAGTGTCGTGTTGCCAGGTATCGGCACCGGCGACCGCTTCCTTGGCGTAAGCCAGCGAACCCACGTAGTACGCCAGCGCCCAGCGGTCATCGGAAGAGAGTTGCTGCGCGTAGCTCGCCATCGGCGTGCCTGCCACGCCCTGGCTGATCACCTCATACAACGACAGCGCGCTGCGTTGATCGGCCCGCGTCTGATCGGTGAAGTTCACCGGTCGGGGCGATAGCAGCAGGCCAGCGGGCCCGTCACCGTGTCCGGTGGCGCCATGACAAGCGGCGCACTGGTTTTGATAGAGCGTTGCCCCGCGCGCCAGATCGGGAGCGCGTTCCGGTGCGGTCGGCACCGGGTACGCCTGCAGCAACGCATCGGCCAGTGCATGCGCCTGCGTCGCCACCTGCGCGGGTGTCGCCTTGGCCTCGACCGAGGCCACCAACGTATCGGCTTGTTGCAATAGTGCCGGTGTGGCGACGGTCGGTGGCAACGCGGCGATACGCGATCGCGCTGTCGCCGTGAACTCCCGCATCTCGGCGTACTCGGACGTGCTGATCACAGCGCCATCCTTCACCGCGCCCGCGTAATCGGTCGCCAGGTAGTCGAGCATCTGCCAGGTCTGCGGGACGGCGGAAGGGATGTCCTCGGCCTGTGCCGGCAGCGCGCCTATGCCCCACACCAGAAGGGCGGCCACGGCGACGTGGTGCAAGATATTGCGAATGCGTGTCGTTATCATTGTTGAAGTATAGCCAGAGAGGGATTCGGTGGCAGCATGGCGTTCACTGGACGTGCGAGGGGTGCAAACGAAACTGCGGCCACGCGGATCTCAGGACCTCGACACCGGTTCGCGCGAAAAGCAACGCCAGCAAGGCGCCAAAAGCCAGATCGAGCCATGTCCAGCCGCTCCAGGCCATGAGTGCCGTGGTCAGCAAAACGCCGGCATTGCCGATGACGTCATTGCGCGAGCACAGCCAGACCGAGCGCATGTTGATGTCGTGCGAACGAAATCGGGTCAGCAACGCGAGGCAGGTGAGATTGGCGATGAGCGCGACACCGGCGGCGATCGCCATCACACCCGTCAAGGGCTCGGCACCCGTCACCAGCTTGCGGCCGACTTCGGCGATCACGATCCCCGCGAACAGCAGCTGGATGCCGCCTTTCACCAGAGCGGACCCCGCCCGCCACCGCAGGGCCTGTCCCACGGCCCAGAGACTGAGCGCATACACCAACGCATCGCCGAGACTGTCCAGGGAGTCTCCCTGCAGCGCGGTCGAATCAGCCCAAAGCCCCGCGCCGAATTCGCCCACGAAGATCGCCACGTTGATGAATAAGACCGTCCATAACACGCGACGCTGGGCCGCAGAGCGAGCCAACGCTTGACCGGTTGATTCACAGTCGCAACATGCCATCACTTGAACTCTTATGCGGTGTGCGGCGTAGACTAAAGTCCGTAGCTACTACGGAGTCAACCACCGTGCGCATTAGCGATCTGGCGAAAGCCACCGGCTGTCATCTGGAAACCGTACGCTACTACGAGCGCATCGGGTTGCTGCCGCCGCCGGAGCGGTCGACTGCGGGATACCGCAACTATCGCGATAGCGACGTCGAGCGTTTGCAGTTCATTGTGCGCAGCCGCGCGCTGGGTTTTAGCCTCGAAGAAATCCGTAGCCTACTCACGCTTGCCTCACGCACGGAACTGTCGTGCAAGCAGGTCGATGGCGTGGCACGAACGCATCTGGCACAGGTGGAAGCCAAGCAGCGCGAATTGGCGGCGCTGGCCGCCGAGCTGCGGGGCATGATCGAAACGTGCCATCACGACACGCGAGCAACCTGCACCATCTTGCAATCGCTGGCAGGGTAGATGGTCTGCATTCCTCCATTAGCCATCGTCAGGGGTCAGCGTCAGAAGTGGCCGTATCCGTTGTCGGATGGTCAGGAGCAAGGCGCTCATGCTCTCCAGCTCGGCCTCAATGTCTGCCGCCAACTCGGTGATGGTTTCATCGACGCTCGTCGCGGATAAGGCTCCCCCGTTGATCAGGGTGTGCGCCATCCCATGCAACCGGAGAAGATCGGCGCGTAATTCGTCCGGATCGACCAGGACCGCGCGAACGGTGTCGAGATCATCGACCGCACGCAACAGGTGAGTCGTATCAAAGGTCGCGCGCAATTTTTGAAGTCCTATGACGTCGACACCCCCGCGGGGCGACGCGGCGTCGATCCGCCCCGTGCTATTCGATCGCTGGGTCATTCGCTTGCTCCGTTGCTAGGGTCGTCGCCCGCGCGGCTTTGGCGGCATCCTTGAACAGGCGGTCACGAATCCACGGTTCGGGCGGTCGCTTCAAGTCAAGGCGATAGTCACCAAACCGTTTGACGCCGCCGGTCAGATAGGGTGAGAAAAAGGCCACGTCGTGTCCCGACACCGCGAGACCTTCATCAGCAAGCTTTTGAAGGGCGCGCATCATGTCCACGGTGTTCTGCAAGATCACGGCCGAGGCGATCAGATCGTTATACCGAAGACGCTTCTGTTGCTCGTCTGGATCGTTCTCGGCGATCACGTCGCCGCCGAACGAAAAGAACTTCGCGAAGCCGTTGTACGACTCGATCTTATTGGTCTCGGCCGTGACCTCTTGGCGCAAGGGCAAACTACCGATCCAGTTCAACAAAAAGACGGTGCGGTGGGCGCGCCCGAGCTCCTGCGCCGCCAGAAAAAGGCGGTTGCGTTGGCTGCTCGCACCGAGCCGGCGCAGAAGCATCGGGGAGGCGATCCTGCCCGCCTGGATCGAGATAGCAATCTGCAGGAGATCCTTCCAGTGGGTCTCGATCAACGTCCAGTCGATTGCGCCATGAAAGAGCGAGTCGATGTGCTTGTAGTGGGTCTGCTTGTCGGCACGGAAGAAATCGAGATCCTTCCAGTTGCGTATCCGCGGCAACAGATTGATACCGAGCAGGTACGTGAACGCAAACACGGTGGCCGACTGGCCCTGCGTGTCCGAGTACACGGTGTCGGGTTCGACCGACAGCTTGGCTTGCATCAGGCCTTCGATGACGTAGACGGCCTCCCAGATACCCGGCGGGATAAAGTGCCGAAAGGTCGCGATGTAGTTATTCGCGACATGACGATAGGCCACCGCACCCATCTTGCGGTACCGAAAGTGATAGCCCGCCAACAAGTTCTGATCGTAGAAGTCATATTGCGTGCCATCGGCCGCGACGCTCTTGCCGTCACCCCAGAGCCGCGGAAGATCGAGGCGCAGATAGAGCTCAGCCAGTTCGCGAGTGGCGGCTTCGAGCTTTTCGACGGTGACGTGCCGGCGGTTGACCCGCGAAATCATATGCGGGCTGACCTCGCCGACGAAATGGCGCGCGGCTTGGTTGGGCCCCAGGTTGCACCCCATAGCGAAGACCGTTTGCAGATAACGCTCGGTGGCCTGTTTGATCTTCGGCTCGTGCCCCGATATCGGGCCAAAATGCCGCGTGAAGTGCGTCCAGTGCTCGATGTTGGCCAGAATATCCAGGAGGTTCCGCGTGGGGAGTTCACGGCCGAGTGCACTCTGCAGGGCAATCACCGACGCCGGGATATCCCGCGCCTGGACGCGACGCAGCACCGGCTCGCCATCGGCACCGATCGCCACATCTCCCTTGAGTTCGGGAAACGCGGCGTCGATGCGTGCCGCCGTGTCGGTCAACCGTTGTTTCAGCTCGCTGACGCATGCCGCCGCTGAGGGTGGAATATCGACCTTGGCGCAAAAATCGGCGAGGCGCGCTTCGCACTCCGCCCATGGCAGCAAGTGCTCTCGGACGTCGGCGAAGGCCTCCGATCCCACCACACAGGTATCACCGGATTTGAGCTCGCTGGCCAGGTGCGAGAAAACACACATTTCGAGGTAGCGACGATTGACGGACGGGCCATCGTCAGAGCGCATGATGAGCTTGCGCCACCGTTCCGAGCAAAATTGCAGATTCACCGCGTCGGAAACCCATTCGGCTTTGCGACCTTCGTTGGCCAGCACGATGGCCAACGCTTCCATGAGCGATTGGTTCTGCGTCGACGAGACGAAATCAAGCGTGCGCGCAAGCCGCATCAACACTGCACGATGACTGCTGAAGAAACGCCAGAGCAATGGCAGGTGATTGCTACCGCCCGATAGACGAATCGCCGCACAGTCTTCGCGTAACCCCTCCAAATTGCCGTCCGGCGTCAGCAGTGCGCGGATGCGACGTCCGGCAGCAGGGTCTTCCTTTTCCTCCGCGAGGATCGCCAGGACATCGTCCAGTTTCGCGACGAGCTGTTCGGCCATCGCACGTTGGTGCATCTGAATCGCGGTGAGTTCTTCCTTGGCGCGTTTGTGCAGCGTACTCACGCGGCGAATGAACATTTCCGCGAGATCGTCGCGTGCGCGAACCCGCATGCGGTGAATCAGTGCGAGCATCAGGGCGTATCGCCGGCTAGGTACTGTGCGTTTGAGGTCATCCGCATCGAGCAAAGCGGCTTGGTGGGCGAGGTGCCGGATCTTGTTCACGGGGGCATCGCGGAGTGAATCATCCACGTCGCCCAGTGTCTTCAGCCACGCCAACTGATCGAGAACGGCTTCGAGGTGCTTTTTGGTCGCCCGCTTGGGGATGGCCTTGATCGCCTGGAAAGCCGACTGCCGCTGGGCGAAGTCGGTGGCCAACAGACTGTCCAAAAAATCCCGACGTTCGGTCGTCAGACCCGCGCTGACGCTGTCATACAGGCGCTCTTGCGCAGTCACGGCCGCGGCTTCGGCGATCCTGTCCAGCGTGGAGAACGCCGGCAGCTCGTACCGGCGATAGATCAGCTCTTCGATCGTTGCATTGATGACGTCAACACGCTGGTCCATGACTTCGGACGCTTCATACGCTGCACGCACGGCAATGCGTTGTGCTTCCTTGCCGTAGTAGCGTTGGATGTCGAGATAGGTACGGACGGCCGCGAAATGCCGATAGAGGGTCTTGGAGCCCCGATAGTCAGCCGCCGTGGCTGGCTTCAGGTTCAACACCGTCCGAATGTGGCCGATGATCTCAGCCGGCACGCTCTCCAAGGCAAGAAAGTAATGCAACTGCTGAAACGTCTTGAGCAGCACGATCAAGCCCAAGCGGCCCGCATCGCTACGAGCAAAGCCCGAAGCCCATTCCACTTCGTCCGCATCGGGGGTGTAATACCGGAGCAGGTCGCGTGTCGTGATCACACGAGGAAACCGCGGGTACGCGGTGCGCTCAAGATTCGCCATGGCCACCATCCGAGAGAGAGGGTGGCTTTGAGCTTAACGAACGATGGTGACCAAGACCAACCGCGAACACGATTTTGTTGCAGTGTCACACAGTTGCAGCACGCTATGACCCAATTTTACCCGTATCCGGGCACGACCCCATGTTGGGCGCCCTCACCGACACGTCCTGTCGTGGGGGCGCGGCTGGAACGTCAATACATCTACGCCTTCGCCGCCGTGAGTCCTCACGACGGCGTCCTCGACAGTCTCATCTTGCCGTGGGTCAATGCCGAGGCCATGTCCCTGTTCCTGGCCGAAGTGGCCGGTCGCCATCCTGGCGAGTTCATTCTCATGGTCATGGATCAAGCCGGCTGGCATCAGGCAAACGCCCTGGTCGTTCCCGACTCCATGCGCCTGGTGTTCCTTCCCCCCTATAGCCCCGAGCTCAACCCAGCCGAGCATCTCTGGAAGGCCTTGCGCGAGCAAGACTTCGGCAACGAGGTCTTCAAGAACCTCGATGCCGTCGAAACGACCCTAGCCGGCGGATTGCGCGCACTGGAAGTCGATCACGACCAAACCCAGTCTTTGACCGGCTTCAAGTGGATAACTTCTATATCATTGAACGCAAATTAGTATCAATGCCGCAGGCGTGGCAACTCATGCGCAAGGCGCCATCCGGATCGACGCGGCTATGCGTACCAGCGCGCCGGACATCTACGCCGCTGGCGACTGCACCGACCAGCCGCAGTTCGTCTACGTCGCGGCCGCCGCCGGCACCCGTGCAGCGATCAACATGACCGACGGCAACGCGATGCTGGAGCTGTCGGCGATGCCAGCCGTGGTGTTCACCGACCCGCAGGTCGCCACGGTCGGGCTGTCCGAAGAGGCAGCCCAGCTGGAGGGAATCGAGACCGACAATCGCGTGCTCACGCTGGACAACGTTCCGCGCGCGCTGGTCAACTTCGACACCCGCGGCTTCATCAAGCTGGTGGTCGAGGTGGCTTCGCATCGGCTGATCGGCGTGCAGGCGGTGGCGCCGGAGGCGGGCGAGCTGATCCAGGCGGCGGCGCTGGCGATCCGTGCGCGCATGACCGTCGAGGAGCTGGCCGACCAGCTGTTCCCGTATCTGACCATGGTCGAAGGGCTCAAGCTGCGCGGCGCAGACCTTCGGCAAGGACGTGAGGCAACTGTCCTGCTGCGCTGGCTGAATCCGACAGGCGAATCTCGGGTTTGTTCGGTTTCGTGCGATCCAGTCTCACGACGAGCCTGGCGACCGATCGAGGCGCGGCCACTCCGTCAGGACGTCGAAGCCTCGCCACGCATGGATCAATACCACGCATCGAAAAGCCTCGATGTATAGTCCGACTGCCGAGCAGCGCCGAGTGATGCAGGCGCGCCCGGTTGGGACTTGAGTCTCCATCCGGAAAGCAAGATCTTCGGCCTCATGCAGATACCCACGTGCGACATCGACTGCGCTGGTACGGACCCGGAAGCGCTGAACCGGCGTTGCGGCTGCGCCGTGGTCGACATCGACCAATTGCGCCAAACCCTGGAGGCGGCGCTTCCTGGGATGGGAGCCATCGACCCGGTGCGGCATGCGCACCTGTTTTCACCACATGCCTTGTTCGTGGACCGGGATGCGTTGGACGCCATGAGTTCCGTTGCGGCGGCCGTGTTTCGGGTCGCCAGGCATCCGCGCTACGTGGAGCACGTGCTGCGCCATTCCCCCGAGATCGCGCGACATGATCCGGGTTCCACGGGCGGCGTGCTGGGGCTGGATTTTCACCTCACGGTCGAAGGGCCGCGGCTGATCGAGATCAACACCAATCCCGGTGGGCTGCTGCTCAACGCGTTCCTGCTCGATGCCGTGCAGTCCTGCGCGCCGGCAGCCTGGGCGCCATGGGCGACCGGTGCCGCGGCGCAGGAGGCAGGCGTTTCGGCATGGCTCGAGGACGCGCAGCGCCAACTCGGCCGGATGCCCAGGCGCATGGCCATCGTCGATGTCGCGCCGCGCGAGCAGTTCCTTTATCCGGAATTCGAGTTGTACCGGCAGGCATTCCAGGCCCGGGGCATCGACACGGTGATCCGGGCGCCCGAAGAACTCATTCACGACCGCAATGGCCTGCATGACGCCGACGGGCCGGTCGATGCCATCTACAACCGTCTTACCGATTTCGCCCTACGCGAACCTGCCTGCCAGCCGCTGGCCACGGCATACCTGGCGGGCTCGATTGCGCTGACACCGCATCCCCGCGCACACGCGGTGTACGCGGACAAGCGCAACCTCGCGGTACTCGATACCCCGCAGTTGCTCGAGAGCTACGGAATCGATGCCTCCACGGCCAATCTGTTGGCAAAGGCCATCCCGTCGACGGTCGAGTTGACTGCGGAAAACCGCGATGCCCTGTGGGCCGCGCGTGACCACTACTTCTTCAAGCCCGCGTCCGGCTACGGCAGCCGCGGCAGCTATCGTGGTGACAAGGTGACCCGGCGCACATGGGAAGCCATGGCTTCCGCGGCTTACGTGGCGCAGGCTTTCGCACCGCCCAGCGTGCGTATCCCGCACGCCGACATCACGCTCAAGGCCGATGTGCGCTGCTTCGCTTCAGAGGCTGGCACACTGCTGTTCGCGGCCCGCCTCTATCAGGGGCAGACCACGAACATGCGTACCGCGCACGGCGGATTCGCCGCGGTGCTCACCTCGCACGAAGCACGCGTACCCTGAGTCGGGGAGGTCACCCGTCGGTACTCGTCACTCGTTCGGCAGCGTCGGCATGCCGCAAGGCGATGTACACGATCAGGCTGACGGCCGCCGCGTAAAAGCACCACACGGAAATGAACCAGCGTGCGTAGACGGCGTAGGCCACTGCCGCCGAGATCATTGCGAGCAGGCCGAATACCTGCACGAGGGGACGGCTGGAAATCGCCAGGCTCAAGGTCGTCGCCGCCAGGTATAGCGTCAATGACAGCGGCAGGAAGAAGTGCGGCGAGGCGTATTCCAGGTGCCCGCCGACAGGCGCGACATGGATCGGTGTGGCGACCATGCCCCATGCCAGGAAGGCCGCACTGGCGAGCCCACCCATTGCGAGCAGCCCCAGCCAACGGCGGCGCTGCGCACCGGGCTCGATGGCGCGGACCGCCCAAGGCACGTACACCGGCCACAGCAGGTGCGAGAATACCGAATACACCTGAGTCGCCACGCCACGCAATCCTGGCGCCGCCCATGGATAGCTCATCCAGACCAGACCTTCCGTGAATTGCTGCGCCGCGAACAGCAACGGGATCCAGGCGAGCAGTCGGTAGCGGCGGTCGGGCACGCGGCGCAGGCCGAGCAGCCCGATGCCGGCGAGCGCTGCGCTTGCGGTGAAACTGGCGGTAGCCGAAAAGCACATACGTGGCGGTTCCTGGAAATGATTCAGCGCTGGGCGACGTAGCCGCCCGGAAACGTGGGGGACGTCCCACCAACCATCCATGTAGGCTTCGCTGAGCCTGAGCGAGCCTTGCGCCAGCAAGCGCGCGAACAGCCGCGGGTCATGCGGCTGCAAGGCCGAGAGGCGATCCCCGTCCAGACGCACCTTGCCCGCGCCAGGAGGGGCGCGCCACGGTCGCGACAGCGTTGGAAAGACCAGTTTGGTGTCGATGCGTGTGTCATGTGTGCCGGTTCCTGGGCACCGACCGCGGGGCGATCGACGCGTCATGCACCGAGACCAGCCGCCGGCGTAGACGATGCGTCGTGATCGACGCGAGCCCGAGCAGGACGAGCCCAATGGCGAGTAGCGCACGGCCGGTGGCCGTCGCCGTGAAGGCATAGCCGCCGGCGAGACTGCCCAGCGCCTGGCCCGCGGTGGTCACGGCGGTACGCAGGCCGAGCGTCATCCCTTCGGCGCCGCCCCCTGCCGTGCGTGAAGTCCAGTAGGTGAGTGCAGGTTGCAGTACGCCCGCGCCGGCCGCGACCAGCACGATGCCCGCCGTCGTGCCCCATGCCCGGTCGACCGCGGCGAGGATCGCCAGCCCGGCGGCGGTTGCGACAAATGCGGGCGCGACCCAGCCGAAGGCACGTACCGGATCATGACCGCGGTGGAACACCATCATCTGCGCCAACAGCATGACTACGCCGCAACCACTGAACATCAGTCCGATATCACGCGCGGTGAGCCCCAAGGCCAGTCGCCCACGCGTGGTGAGACCGACTTCGTAGACGCTCATGGCCGCCGCGGCGAGCGCTCCCAGCGCGAGCCAAACGAGCAATTCACCGCGGTGACCCACCGCCCGGGGAACCACTACTTGTGCGGTCGCCGGCAGGCTCGGTATCCGCCAGGCGACGGCCGTAGCGACGGCGAGTGCGGCCAGACCCGCCAGCGCCGGCAGTTGCAGCTGCGAGTCCGACGCCAGGACGCCGCCGAGGCCTGGGCCAAACAGCCCGCCCAGCAGCCCGCCACGCACGACATCCGCAAACCTTTGGGAACGGTCCGCTTCGTCCAGAGCCACCTGCGAGGCCTGTGCGAGCAGCGCCGGCAGGACGGCGCCAGCAAACAGACCCTGCAGTGCGCGTGCAGTGATCAGACTGGCAAGTGTCGGAGGCAGCGTGTAGAAAGCCAGGGCGCCGATCTGGCCGATCAATCCGACACGCAGCACGCGTACTGCGCCCATGCCGCTGCACAGCCACCCCCACAGCGGCGCGCTGACGATCACGGCCAGGCTGTAGACCGCCATGAGACGCCCCGTCAGCGGTGCCGCATCGATATCGGCAAGACGCGCGATCAGGACCGGAAGCACCGGTAGTACCAAACCGTATGCCAAGGCCGTCGCCGCGCTGGCCACGACCGTGGCGTGACGCCCGACCAGCGTGGACTGTCCCTGCGTCACGCGGGTTCCACCGATGCAGGCTGCGTCGGGGTTGACACGGTCCGCGTTGCGGCCAGCAGCTGCGCAAGCGTGGCGTGGAAGCTCGTGTCGAACGCCACCCCGTGCCGCGCCGCCGGCCAGCGCATGCGTGTCTCCCTCGCCAGGGCGAACGCCGCTGGTTGGTGCGGCGGTGCCAGCATCGCGAGTGCATCCAATTGCGCGAGCGGGACATCATCGAGTTCGCAGCCGTGCGCCAGGTCTCCCCCATGAACGATCCGGTGCACAACGACATCCGGTACATGCCCGTCCGTCGGCAGCCCCTGCAGCAGTGCGTCGAAAGGTTGGTCTGCACCTCCTTGGATCGGAGTTTCGATGCGGGCCGGCTTGCTCAGGTGTGCCGCGTCTGCGTGATCGGATCGAGCGAGGTGGTAAGTCGCAGCCTTGAGGGTCGCGGAGCCCAAGCTGGGTGCGAGCAGACGCAGGTCGCTCACAGGTGTCCCGAGCGGCTGATACCGATGATCAGGCGCAACGAAAGCACGGCGGCGGCTACGAAAGCGATGACGGAGAGCACTGGCAGGTGGCCGAACATCCGCGGGCCGTCGCCATGGAGCGTCAGCAGTGAACCACTTACGTACAGACCCAGCGTGACCAGCGCCAGTGCGAGCCGATTACCGGTGCGGCCGATCGCTTCCTGTGTGGATACCAAGCCGCGGTGGTGGATGGTGAATGCGGGCCGTCCGCCATTGAGTTGCGCCTGGCGCAGCAAGTCGGCTGCCAGTTGCGGCAATTGCCGTGCCGTGCGTGCAAACTGCGCTGCGAGCGGACGCTGGCCCGTGCGGCTGGCGTCGTCGATGGCAGTCGCGATCTCCGGCGCGCGACGTGCCAGCGTGCCGAGCATGTCGAATTGTGGATCCAGCGCGCGCAGCGTGTTCTCGACGAGGAACAGCGTGCGCATGAGCACCAGCAGATGGGCGGGCAGGCGGAAGCTCGCGCCATGGCCGATCCGCGCGACGCGCCAGATCGCCTCGGCCACCGACCATTGGGCGAGCGGCCGACCGACCAATTCTGAAAGGATCAGGTGGATTTCACGCTCATGATCGCGCCGTTCGATGTGGGGACCGAAGAATCCCAATGCGATGGCCGCATCGAGCACATCGGCGCCGTCATTGGCGACGACCGCCTCCACCAGGCTGCCGAGAGCGAGCCGTGCGCCCGGATCAAGCACGCCAATTGAACCAAAATCATGGAAACACAGGCGGCCGTCGTCGAGCACGAAGAGGTTGCCCGGATGTGGGTCGGCGTGGAACACGCCTGCGATGAACAACTGGTGGAGATAGGCGTCGAGAAGCGCAATGGCGAGCGCAGGCGCCTGCGGCGTCCTGTAGTAGGCTTCCAACCGCTGTCCGTGACTCATTTCCTGCACCAGCACCTCGCGCGCGGCGAAGGGCTCGATGACGTGGGGCAAGGTGACGTCGGGTAACGGATCGAGCACGGGCGCCATGCGCCGCATGTTCTGCGCCTCGTGGCGCATGTCGATTTCGGCGTGCATGAACTGCGAGAGCTCGTCGACCAGCTCCACCGGACGCTGGCGTCGCAGCGGCGGCCAGACGACCTGGGCGATGCGAGCCGTGCGCCTGAGCAGGCGTAGGTCGGCATGAACCTGGGCCTGGATTCCTGGGCGGGTGATCTTGACCACGACCTCACGGCCATCGTGCAGGCGCGCGCGATGGATTTGCGCGACCGAGGCGGCGGCGAGCGGGTTCGGATCAAATTCCGAGAACAGGGACGACAGTGGCTGTCCGAATGCGGCATCGATCGCTGCGGCGGCCTGCGACGATGGGAACGGGGGCACGTCGCTGTGCAGGTGCGACAGCGCTTCGCGATAGGCCGCGGGGAGTAGATCCCAGCGCAGGCTCAACCCCTGGCCGAGCTTGATGAAGGTCGTGCCCAGGCGAGTGAGCGTCACGCGAACGCATTCCGGCAAGCGCTCCGGTGCGCGACGCCGCCAACGCAGCGCATCCCAGGCCAGGCCGAGGCCGGCCCACGCGATCTGCATGCCACGCCCAAAGGTTCCCTGCATTACTGCCCCCCAATCGACAGCTGCTGCACCGTGGCCGCCACTGGCAGCGCACCGATGGCGACCCGGCACACGCCATAGAGCACGCGCCAGCTGAGTGGCAGCGGGCCGCCCCGCGAATCTACACGATCGCGTGCGCGCATGCCGAGGCGTTGGACGAGTAGCCCGATTCCTGACAGCGGATACGCCAGCGAAAGTAGCGCGCGCGCGAAAAGCGCGCCCGGCGCGGCGCCCGCGATCGACAACAAGTCGATGCGCTTGCCCATGCCCGGATCGGCACTCGTCACGGACGCCCCATGCCGGATGGCGATGATCGTTGCGGGATTCCCGCGCCCGTCCAGTGCTGTACGTTCGTCGACGGTCAGCAACTCCTCGGTGGCGCGCTCAAGTACGCGTGCCGCCGCATCGACCACATGCGCCCAAGTGCTGCGGTTGGCGAACAACAAGCCGGGCACATCCAGCGTGCCGCCGCAATTGATGAAGCCAAGCGCCACCGTCGTCGCCGGGCCAAGATCCAGGGGGCGCAACACGCCCAGGAAGGGCTCGGGACGGGTATGGGTCAGGAAAACCCGCGGCATCGTGGGTGGAAACAATTCGTGGACGAAGGCGGCAGGCTGCACGTAAGTCGATTCATCCGGGTCGCGCGGCGCACGGAACCGTGCTGGCTCCCCGAGGTAAACCACCGTGGTCGGCACATCGTGCGCCGACAGACGTTCATACGCACGCAGGATTTCCTGTAGCTGGTAGGCGCCGGTGGCAACGAGCATCAGTTGCGCACCGTGTGGATCTCCGGCCAGATGCACTGCGCCTGCTTCCGCCAAATTGTGCGCCTGGTCCGGCGTCAACACGTTCGGCACGGAGCGCTTGGGCACGACCAGCGCGGTGACGGTACCCCGCTGCGCATAGGCATGCGCCAGCGCGGCAGCGGCGCCGTTCGAGTCGGGCGGGAAGACCACGCGTGAAACATCCGCCATTTCGCCGAGCAACGCCTCGGCCATGGTGGGATCCTGATGCGATTGCTCGTTCTTGGCGTTTTCCCAGGTGTGCGAAGTCAACACGAGCGGCACGCCGAGCCAACCAGGTGGACGCCCGGCCTGACGGAGATGGCGCGAGAAGATCAGTTCCTGGCGCACCGCGCCGAGCATCTTCGGCGCGAAGGCCTCGTAGGTGACGACTAGGTTGAGCCCGCCCTTGTTGCCGAGCGCGGCGCACATCACCGCTTCTTCGTTGAGCGCGGTGATGACCGCGCCGGTGGTCGACTCCGCGACGCCCTGCTCGGGCTCCTGCACCCGATGCTTGAGGGTGTCGAGAGTGCGGTCGAGCTTGTTGCTGCGCAGCTCGTCGGGATTACCCACGCACACGCGCAGTTGCGGATTGGCTTCGGCGATCGACGTGAACTGCGCATCCAGCGCCTGCATCGGCGAGCTCGTGCCGCCGGGCGCGCGGTCCGCGATGGGCGGAACCCGTGGTGGCGGAACTTGGCGCGTCGCCAGTGCGTGGTCGCGTTCGCGAACCCGCTGCTGGGTCTGGTGGGTATCGAGGGCGGCGAGAGCCTGATCGAGTTCGGTCCGGGGCACGAACAGCGCCGCCGCGCCCTCGTTGAAGAGGGCCCGCGCTGGTTCGTCCTGCGACGGGTTGCCCGGCAACGGCAGGTTGTGCGCGGTATTGGTCCCCGCGCCGGGGAACCCGTAGCCTTTGACTGTCTCAGCGATGCCGTAGGGAAGCACGACCCCACGATCGTGGGACTCGCCGGGTGCCTGCAGGCGCGCCTCCATCACGTGGATGCCCCAGGCGATGCTGGCCGGATCACGGCCGTCCAGGGATATCGGATCAAATCCGTTAAGGCGCAGGTGCCGGTCCAGCCAGCGCTCGCCACCCTGCTGGCTGCGCTGCTCGATACGGCGGCCGTTGAGGATGATGATGGGGCTGACCAGCCCGCTGTCCTCGGCGCGCCACCAGCGCGGCGCCCAGTCGCTGCCGCGTTGCTCCTCGAAGGCGCCGCCGCTGAGGAAGGCGACCAGGCGCTCGCCCTTGAGCGGCGCGTGCACGTACTGCAGTTCCGCGAAGCCCAGGTAACCGCCTTCCAGCACGCCACCGGCGGTGTGCGCGTTGACGTGCGAACCGAGCGGCGACGCTGCGTGCCGTCCGGATTGAGGGTGTAGGCGTAGAAGTCGCTGGCGAAGCGGCTCAGCCCGGCGTCGCTGCGGTCGTAGCGCGCGGCGTGCGCGTCGGTCATGTTGCCGACCAGCAGATTGAGCGCGTCGATGGCGGCCACGCAATATCCCTGGCCCATCATCCAGGCGCGGGTCACGCCATCGAGGGCATCCATCAGCAGATAGGCCGTGTACGCCGGCACCATGTTGAGCGACCCGCCGGTGTGGCCTTCCGGGGTCGCCTTGAAGTCGTCCGCCTCCAGCGCGCCGCCATCGGTGCGCACGCGGCGAGCGTAGGTCATATGCACGACCAGCCACATCCCGGCGCTCGCGAGGCGGTCGGCGGCTGCGAGCCGGCGCCAACCCGTCGCCGCGTCGGCGAGCCGGCCCAGCACGACGAGTTCGGCCACCATTTCGCGGACCCGCACCTGGGTGAGTGCGTCGTGCCGGAGCACGCCATA
Source organism: Rhodanobacter sp. FW106-PBR-R2A-1-15 (assembly GCF_058789735.1). Lineage (NCBI taxonomy): Bacteria > Pseudomonadati > Pseudomonadota > Gammaproteobacteria > Lysobacterales > Rhodanobacteraceae > Rhodanobacter > Rhodanobacter sp. FW106-PBR-R2A-1-15. The sequence continues at coordinate 46,229 of NZ_JBYTEM010000021.1, forward strand.
GCCTGCGGCCCAGTCGGCGAAGTCAGCGTCGGCCTGCCTATGCGCAGCCGCCAACTGTTCGATGCGCTGGCGGTCGGCAGGGGGAAGCTGGTCGGCAGTGCAACAAGTGAAATGCAAATTCATGGAGCCCCCTGGGTCGGACCCCGCGCCATCAGCTCGGACACCGCTACTGCCAGCGCGTCGCCCATGGGAATGGTATTGGATGCGTGCGCGATGGTGTCGGTGCTGACGATGCGCACCAGGCCCGCGGACTGTAACCGCGCATAGGCGTCGCCCGCGAACACCGGATGGATGGCGACCAGCACCGGCGCTGGCAGTCCCAGCCGCTGTAGGTGCTTGAGCGTTTCCAGGATGGTATGGCCCGACGAAACGATGTCGTCCACCAGCACCGGCGTGCGGCCGTTCGCGGCAGTGGCATCGGGCAGGCTGACGCGTACGTCGTAGTCGCCATGCCGCTCCTTGCTGAGCACCTGGTAAGGCAGGTGGGCCTGTGCGGCGATGCCCGCCACCCATTGTTCGCTCTCACTGTCCGGCCCGATCAGCATGGCATCGGGCACCTCCCGCGCGATCCAGCCTGCCACGGCCGGCGTGGCCGAAACTTGGCGGACGGGAATCCGGTATAGCGCGTCGAGTCGCGGATACCGGTGCAGATGGGGATCGACCGTCACCAGCCAGTCGAAGGCTTCCTCAAGGAAACGCGCGAACAGCCGCGCGCTGATGGCCTCGCCACGGTGGAAGCGGGTGTCCTGGCGCATGTATCCCAGGTAGGGGGCAACCAGTCCGACCGAGCGCGCGCCGAATTCACGGGCGGTTTGCGCGGCGAAACGCAGCGGCAGGGCAAGAGAATCCGGATCGTGCAGGCTGGCGAGGAGGACGACGTCGGCGCCCTGCAGGTCGTCATCGAGCGCGACCAGCGACTCGCCATCCGGAAAGTGGCGCCAGGCCAGCGGCGCGAGGCGCGCCCGCAGCGTCGGCGCGATGGTGGCTGCCAGTGCGGCATTGGCGGGGAAGGGGATCAGTACCCGGTTCATACCGTCTCCCTGACGATGTCGAACGGGGTGGTCGACGCGGCGTATTCCAGCGCGTAGGCCAGTTCCCCGGGCGATTGTGCGTGCACGGTGAACAGCGGCTGCCCGCGCGCTACCAGGTCGCCGACGCGCCATGCAGTCTCCAGGCCGGCGGCGGCTGAGACGGGCGCACCGGCGAGCTTCGCGATGCGCGCCAGCCGGCGATTATCGATCGCGGCGATCCGGCCGTCCGCACCAGCCGCCACGTCTGCGGTGTACGGCGCGCGTGGCGGTTCGCGGAAGCCTCCCTGCGCCTCGCAGATCGCCAGGAATTTCGCCAACGCCTGGCCGGACTGCAACGTCGCGTGAGCGCGGGCTTCCCCGCTACCCGTGATGCTGCCGGGCACGAGGTCGAGCAGCGCACCCGCGAGCGCGATGGCGCGATCGCGCAGGTCTGCCGGCGCGTCCGGCGCGTTGCGCAGCACGCGGAGCACGTCGTGTGCTTCCAGCGCCGGGCCGATGCCGACGCCGACCGGCTGCGTGCCGTCGGAGCGATGCACACCCAACGACACACCCAGCGCGCTCGCCGTGCTGCCCAGGCGGGCGGCCAGGCTGTCGGCCGCGGCGTCACTGCGCACCTTGGCAGTCGGTCCGATCGGCATGTCGATCAAGATGTGGGTCGAGCCGGCGGCAACCTTCTTGGACAGCACGCTGGCGACCAGTTGGCCGTCGCTGTCGAAATCCAACGGACGCTCGACTCGGATCAGGATGTCGTCGGCAGGACTCAGGCGCACGTTGCCACCCCAGACGATGCAACCGCCTTCCTGCTCGACCACCCGGCGCATGGCCGGCAGGTCGAGGGCGACCGGCGCCATCACTTCCATGGTGTCCGCGGTGCCCGCAGGGGAAGTGATCGCGCGCGAAGACGTCTTCGGGATGCGGTAGCCCAGCGCGGCGACGATCGCCACCACGATGGGTGTCGTGCGGTTGCCCGGCAAGCCACCGACGCAGTGCTTGTCCAGCACCAGGCCGCCGCCCCAGTCGAGCCGCTGACCGACCGCGATCATTGCCCGTGTCAGCGAGGTGGTTTCGTCCGGGTCGAGGCGCTCGCCCGCACAAGCCGTGATGAACGCTGCCAGTTCCAGGTCGGACAGGCGGCTTGCGACCGTGTCCTCCATCAGCGCCAGGAACTGCGCATCATCCAGCCGTGCGTCGAACACCTTGGCCCGCAGTGCGCCAGCCGAGGCCGCTGGTTCCGGGTGGCGGAAGCTGGCCAGCGCGCCGGGAGCGGGAGCCAGGACCTGCCAGGCGGCCTCCGACAGGGCCACTTCGTCGACGGTGACCAGGTCGCCGACCACGACGTTCAGGGTCGCGATCAGCGTGCGCCCCCCGACATCCATCTGCACGCGGGTCACCGCCGCGAAGCCTTCGGAGCGGCAGACCTCGCAGTCCCTGTGCATGTACACCACCGGCTGCTGGTAGGTGTCGATGCCGGCACGGATCACGCGCAGGCGAGCAGGGGAGGATGCGTCCATGTCAGTTCGCGCCCTCCAGCGAAACGCGCTCCATGTGTTCCGGTGCGCGCGCATGCCACCCAAGCTCGTGCTCGATGCGCGCGCGAAGGGTGTCGGAGGCATCCGGTTCGCCATGGGTAACGTAGACCATGCCCGGAGCGGATGGCGCGGTTCGCATCCACGCCAGCAGTTCGTTTGCGTCGGCGTGCCCGGAGAACCCGGCCAGCGGTATGACTTCGGCGCGGATTGGCACTTCCCGGCCAAACATGCGCAAGGTGTGCGCACCGCCAACGAGCGCCGCGCCGCGGGTGCCGCCGGCCTGGTAGCCGGAGAGCACGATCGCATTGCGATCGTCGGGGCCGAACGCTTCGATGTGGTGCAACACGCGCCCACCGGTGGCCATGCCGCTGGCGGAGATGATGATCATCGGCTCGCGCCGGCGGTTGAGCGCTTTCGACTCCTCGACGCTGTTGACGAACGTGGCGATCTCGTACATGCGGCGGCAGTCCTCGTCGGATACGTGGTGCTCGGCGTGGTGCTCGTGGTAAAGGCGCGTTGCATTCACCGCCATGGGGCTGTTGAGGAAGACGGGGACCGGAGGGATCTCGTTTCGTTGCCGCAACCGCGCCAGGTGCAACATCAGCGCCTGGGCGCGACCCACCGCGAAGGCCGGGATCACGATCACCCCGCCGCGTGCGGCGACCCGCCGCACGATGGGCGCGAGTTCCGCCTCCTGGTCGATCGGGACATGCGCGCGGTTGCCGTAGGTGGACTCGCAGACCAGTACGTCGCAGGCAGGCAGCGGCGTAGGCGGATTCATCAGCGACTCGTGCTGCCGGCCGAGGTCGCCGCTGAAGTGCAGGCGCAGGCCGTGCACATCGAGGCTGACATGGGCGGCGCCGAGGATGTGCCCCGCGGGGTAGAAGCGCGCCCGGATGCCAGCTACGACCTCCACGTCCCGCTCGTAGTCGTGGCCGTGCAGCTGCCGCAGACTGCGCTCCGCGTCCTCCTTCGTGTAGAGCGGCAGCGGCTTGGCGTGCTTCGAGTAGCCCTTGCGTGCCGCGTATTTCGCCTCCTCCTCCAGCAGGTGCCCGCTGTCCGGCAGGAGCAGGCCGCACAGCGCGACGCTGCCTGTGGTGCAATGGATCGTGCCGCGGAATCCCTGTCTGACCAGCGCCGGCAGATAGCCGGAATGATCCAGGTGGGCGTGGGTGAGCACGACTGCATTGATCGAGTCCGGCGCGACCGAAAACGGCGCCCAGTTGCGCTCGCGCAGCTGCTTGTACCCCTGAAACAGCCCGCAGTCGACCAGCACGCGATGGCCGCCGGCTTCGATCAGGTAACGCGAGCCGGTGACCGTGCCGGCGGCGCCGAGGAACTGCAAGGTGGAATCGGTAGCGTTGTTCATATCGCTCCAGGAAAGGTGCAGGGCAGGCGGTCTGGATCAGGTCGCTGCCTTTTGGGATGGGGAGGTGTCGCCCGAGCGTGGCGCCAGGCGGACGCGGCGCAGCATCAATGCGTTGACCGCGACGATCACCGAGCTGCCGGACATCGACAGCGCCGCGATCTCCGGCGACAGCGTGAACGGGTAGAGCACGCCGGCCGCGAGCGGGAAGGCGACCACGTTGTAGCCGACCGCCCAGGCCAGGTTCTGGTGCATCTTGCGCAAGGTCGCGCGGGCAATGGTGACCGCGCGAACTACATCGTAAGGGTCGCTGCGCATCAGCACGATGTCGGCACTTTCGATCGCCACGTCGGTGCCGGCGCCGATGGCGAAACCGACCTCAGCCTGGGTCAGCGCGGGGGCGTCGTTCACCCCATCGCCCACCATGCCGACCTTCTGGCCCTGCGCCTGCAGCTTTCTCACCTCGTCGGCCTTGCCTGCGGGCAGCACGTCGGCGAGCACGATGTCGATGCCAAGGTCGCGGGCCACGCGCTCGGCGGTGGGCCGATTGTCGCCGGTGATCATCGCGACCTTGACGTTGCGCCGATGCAGCTCCTCGATGGCTGCGCGCGAACTCTCGCGGATCGCATCGGCGATCGCGATGAGACCGGCGAGCTGGCCATCGACGCCGACGAAGATCACCGTTCGGCCGGCGCCGGTGAGTCGTGCCGCGTCCGCCTCCAGTCCACCCAGGTCCACGCCGTGTTCGGCCATCAGCAGGCGGTTGCCGAGCAGCACCTGCGCCCCGTCGACCACGCCGGTGGCGCCCTGGCCGTCGATGTTGGTGAACGCCGTCGCGCGCGTCGGCACCGCGCCCGCCCGTTTCAGGATGGCCTGGGCAAGCGGGTGCTCGGAATGCACCTCGACCGCCGCGGCGGCGGCAAGCAGGCGTTCGGGTGTCCAGCCAGGGGCCGTCGCCAGGTCGACCACCTCCGGCTGGCCGACGGTGAGCGTACCGGTCTTGTCGAAGATCACCACGTCCAGCCGCGCGCTCAGCTCGATCGCTTCGGCATGCTTGAACAGGATGCCGTGACGCGCACCCAGGCCGGTGCCGATCATGATCGCCATCGGCGTCGCCAGCCCGAGGGCGTCGGGGCAGGCGATGACGAAGACCGTGATGGTCAGCGTGAGCGCGAACAGCACGGACTGGTCCAGCCACCAGTACCACACGACGAAAGTCGCTACACCGATCACGATCGCCGCCAGCACCAGCCACTGCGAGGCCCGATCGGCGAGCAACTGCGCAGGAGCCTTGGAGTTCTGCGCGTCCTGCACCAGCTTGATGATCTGCGCCAGCGCCGTGTCGCCGCCAACCTTGGTGGCGGTGTAGGCGAAGGCGCCACTCTTGTTGATCGAACCGCCGACCACCGTGGCACCCGGGTCCTTGCGAACCGGCATCGACTCGCCGGTCAGCATGGACTCGTCAACTTGCGAACTACCCTCAAGTACCGTCCCATCCACCGGCACTTTGGCCCCGGGACGGACGACCACTACGTCGCCGGCCCGGACCTCGGCGGTGGCCACCTCGAGATCCTGTCCGTCGCGCCGGACGATCGCACGGGGCGGAGACAATTTGAGCAGCGCCCTCATCGCATCCGAGGCACCGGCCCGGGCCCGCATCTCCAGCCAATGGCCCAGCAGGATGAAAGTCAGCAGGACCGCGGAAGCCTCGTAGAAGTTCGGGCCTTCGAAGAAGAAGGTCGACGCAATGCTGAACCCGTAGCCCGTGCCTACGCTGAGCAGCACCAGTACGGACATGTCGAGCACGCCATGGCGCAACGAGCGGATTGCCGCGGTGAAGAACGGCCAGCCTGGATACAGCACCGCACCCGAGGCGAGCAGGAACAGCCAGACGTTTTTATCGAGGCCGAAAGGCACCGGCAGCGGTTGCATCAACCCCATCGGCGACCACAGGAATACCGGGATCGCGAACGCCAATGCGACCAGGAAACGGCGGCGCATGTCCCGTGCCGCCGCGTGCAGGTCACCGCCGTGGTGCATGCCGGCATGGGCGTCGCCTGCATCCGCGGCATGATCGGCATGCGAGCCCGCGGCTGGCTGCTCCCGGCCCGTCTCGTCCGCGTGCGCGTGGTGGTGCGCATGCGTGTGGCCGTCATGCGCATGTGCAACGTCACGGTGACCGTTCGTGGCGCACTCGAAGCCACAGCGCCGGATCGCCTCGGCAATTCGGCTGGCATCTACCTGCGCCGGGTCGTAGTCGACCTTCAACCGTGATGCGGCGAAGCTGGCATCGGCCGCACGCACACCCGGCAGCTGGGCAATCGTCTGCTCCAGCGTGCGGGCGCAGCCAGCACTCACCATTCCGCCGATGGGCCAGGCGTGACTGCGGCTGGAGGGCGCGTGGGCATCCATAGTGTGGGTGCTCGCTTCGACGGGACCAACAAGCGCATGCAAATCACCAGCGCTTCCGCGTTGCCCGGGGTCTTGACCGGTCATGACAATCTCCTTCAGTGCGGGGGATGCGACGTCTGTGTGGCGTGCGAGCGGAGGGGAAGGAAAGCGGGCACGTCCTGCATATACGCGGCGTGCCTCGGGCCGAAGCGAGCGAAGCTGTCACGCTCCTCCCGACGTGCGAGACGCACGTAGGCGACGAGCATCATCGGGTACAGCACCAAGGTGATGGGGGGCGACGAGGAACCACAGGCCATAGCCATGGGACGGCGCATGCGGCATGTCAGTGCTCCGGTGGCTGGTGGTCGTGCCGAGCCGGTTGCGAATCGGGCGTCGGACCCGGTGGCATACCGTGTTGCGTGTCCCGATGTGCGCCGTGTGCTCCATGCCCATGCCCCCGGTGCATGAAAACGTGCATCAGCAGGCATAACAGAAGCAGGCCAAGCGGTAGCCAGCCGGTAAAGCCAGTACCACGTGCGTGGTACTCGCTCAGCAGATAGTAGGTGGCGATCGCCGCGAAGATCCACCAGACCCAACGTCCCCGGATGGCCGACGGCCCGGGGGCAGGGGTATGAGATGCTTTCATGAGCGCCTCCTATGACAGCGTTTGATCCGCAGGCTCGCCGTGCCCGGCGGAAGGAGTGGTCACTCGGGCTGACGTCAGGCGATGACGGTTGCGCATCGCACTGTGCTGGCGGCTTTCCGACTCCACGATGCCACGGTAAGCCGCTGCGCCGCATACGCATTTGACTATGGTCAAAAAGGATTCAGGCCCTCAGACATGCGCTGTTCTGCCGCGGCGTCAGGGAGATACTGGTAGTAACGACGCGAGCAAGCGTATCGATGAGCATGCGCGTGCCGACTGGCTGTTTTCTGCAGGAACCCAGGGGAAAACTTGCACGACTTGTTGTTCATGGCCCTAACTTCTCGAAAGTTGGAGCCTCCTCAAATCCCAAGGGACGTTCGGGGAATGGTGCGACCAAGTGCGGTAGTAGACAGGCCGAGCAGGGCCGACGTCCGAGCCTCGGCTCGTCCCAAGGCGACGGTGCAGATGATTGACCGCCATGTCTGGCGTATGTCTTGGTTTTTGATGAAAAACAGGAAGAAGACAGGAAGGACGTGACGCGCCGGCCGAGTCGATACCACACTACCTTTAATTTTACATAATATACACATGGCCCGGATTATGCGGGGCCGAAACCGTCCCGGCGTGAGCCGGTGCAATGCCCACGGTTAGGGCGATCATCGCGGCAGCTTGGGCCAGTCGAAGCCATACCTTGCGCACTGCTGGAGAGCGCGCGCGTTCTGCTTCGATGAGTGGCAGCCAGTGCCGTAGCGGTTCGCCTGTCGCGTTGCACATCTTCTCGATGACGTCCGCGTCCGGGTGGTTCTCGCCGGTCCGCCATTTGCTGACGGCCTGACGCGATACGCCTAGGGACCCGGCGCACGCGTTGTCGGACGCTATCGAGCACACTTCTTTGTACTTGTCAAGCAGTTTTATTGCGGCGTTCATGTCCCGTACCTGTTGACAGTGGTGTCCCGGACTACTATACATGCGCCCGTGTCCCGCAGTACGGGACAGACAGGGAGCTGACCATGATTGACTTCACTCCGGCACCGATTCAGGTGCGAACCTCCAAAGACGGTGTTACCGCTTGCAAGGTGGCTCGCGTCGATGGTCGCGCCATCGGTTCCGCGTTTATGTTCGGCCACCGTGAGGGCTACTCGGAGCATCAGCAGTGGGCGCGGGCGTTCCTCGCTGCGTGCCGGATTGCTCCGATGGTCTCGGGGGTTCGGCTGTGACGCCTGCCGAGTTTTTCCACGTGGTGCGGGCTGTCGCCTTTCTTCTCGGTCTGTGGGTGTTTGTCGCGGCGTTCGTAGGCAAGTTGCTGGCGGAGTGTTCTTGGCACTTCGTCTGGCTTTACCTGCGCCGGCAACCTTCGTGGCGGCGGTTTGATCGCGCTATGCGCCGCAGGTTCGCGCTGTGAGCCGCCGCCCGGCTCCCGCCTTTGACTTTTCCCCGGCCGGAGCGGGGAAAAGGTCGGTCGGCGAGGTTGGCCCAAGTACTAACAGGGGCCAAAAGGGTGGAGTGACCGGGTTTGCAGTCGGGATCGACTGGCTCACGTTCACGTTCCCGCTGGCTCGGCTTGAAGAGTGTTCGCAGACGAACATGGATTTCCTCGGGGAATTCCTGTTCGGCTCTGCCGCGATGCTTCGTGTCCTGCGCCCCACGGGGCGCGGCTGGCAGTTCTACGCTAACTGCGCGTACATCATGGATCGTGAGGGGGAAATGGTCGGTCGTGTCGCGTGGGGCGGTAACCGCGACACGATGATGGTTGACCTGTCTGGCTCTGGCTGTCGCTGGGTGAAGTCGTGGTCACTGGTGCAGTTCCAGCTTCAGGTGCTTGCGGCGCGCATTTCCCGGTGTGACGTTGCGGTTGACGATTTCGAGGGCGTGAGCCTCGACGCCTCGCGCCGCCAGTCGGCGGACGATCTGCGCGACCTTGCAGAGCAGGCGCGTGGTGGGCTGTTCAAGGGCGCGGGCCGCCCGCCGCTGACGAATTTTCGTGACGACCACGGCCATCGCAAGGGCTGCACGCTGTACGTGGGCAAGAAAGGCCACAACCAGCTGTGCATCTACGAGAAGGGGCGCGAGCAGGGCGACGAAACGTCGCCATGGCTTCGCTACGAGAACCGCTTCTACGGCAAGCATGTCGGTGATGAGGCAGGTAAGCGTGGCGTACCGCTCGACATTCTTGCGCACCCGTTGCAGTTCTTCCGGGGCGCGCATGCGTGGCTGAATTCGTTGTGCGAGCGCATCGGTCTTGTCGATGTTGCGCGCCGCGCTGTGGTCGTGAAAGCGAAGGTCGAAGCAACGGCCAACGCGCTCGTTCAATGGATGCGGACTCAGGTCGGTCCGTCTCTGAATCTCTTGGTGCAGTCGCTCGGCGAATCCGCCGATGCGTACCTGCGCAAGCACTTGACGCGGGACTCGCTGCCCTCGCGTTTCAAGGGTCTCGGTGCAGCGGATCAACTCCATAACCTCGTGAGGCAACAGCTATGCCACGCATCAACGTAAAGGACGCGCTTGTCCATGAACGCACTTTCAACGGCAAAGACGGCAAGCCGCAAATCATCCGCGAGCAGCGCGCTGCGCTTGACCTCGGCGGCGGGTACGAACTCCCGTTTCGCGTCGGCCTTGGCTCTGGCCCCGTGCATCCGGTGGGGGCTTATGACCTCGATCCCGAGTGCTTCTCGCTCGGCAAGTACGGCGACTTGGAACTGTCGCGGTTCGTGAAGCTGAAACCGCTTCCCGCTGGTCCGGCCTCTGCGTCGAAGTAGTTCCCGCTTTCCTGCCGTTCTGCCCCTCCGCTGTTCGCTGTTGAACATCGGGGGGTGCAGGGGGAACCGCTGTTTCCCCTGCGATCTTGACCTTCTGCTGTGAGGCGTTCCCGTGTTCGTTCCGCTCGTACAAGGCTGCGATTCTGCCGACGTGGACGCGACCACTGGGGTTTGCGCCCATCCGTACTGGGTGGCGCAGCAAGGCTTGTTTCCCGATCTAGATGCCACTGCCGGCATCGCCATAGGCGTCGCGATTCTGACCTGCTGGGCGACCGCTTATGTCTTTCGTTCTCTCCGGCGGGTCGGAGACTGAAGCCATGAACAAGTTTTACAAGGGCAAGCGCGCCCAGCTCACCACCGCCGGCCTGCTGGCTCTGGCTGTGGCCACGGGTGCGAACGCGGCCGTTGACACCACGGCCATCGTCGCCGTCATCACGGACGCGACCACGGCTGCTGCCGCCATCGGTGTCGCGGTGCTGTCGATGCACTACGGCATCAAGCTGTACAAGTGGATCAAGGGCGCGGGCTGATCCAAGTGAGGCGGGCGCGGGGGGCAACCTCCGCGCCTCTTTTTTCTTCCACCTGGGCGAAAAGCGGACATGGATATTTCAGGCTACTTCGTGCTGATCGCGCTGCTTGGCGCCGGGCGGATCTTTTTTGCCCGGAGTGACGATTGATGCGCGCGCTGTGGCTGTCGCTTCTCGTTGTTGCGGCTTGTGCGCTTGTGCCCGCGCCAGTGCGCGCGTCCTCGAATCCTTCGTTCGATTCGGCCATGTCGGCTTGCCAGAATTACCATCTGGCGAATTACTATCCCGGTCCGATTACGGGCGAAGTTTGCAACGTGGTTACGTCTCCGGGGCAAGCTGTCGTCAAGGGCGGCACCTTGGGCAATGGTGCTACGGCTGCTGGTACGTGGTCTTCGAACTGGGGTAACTGGGGGTTTAGCGGTCCCGTTCCGGTCGGCAATCCGTGTTCTACGGTGGCTCCGGCCAATGTCTACCTGACCGGCAAGATTCTTTCCGGCTATTCGATCCCGGCCAACGTGGTCGATCCGCAGTCGGGTGTCACCGTGCAGTGTGCGATGAGCGTCACGCCCATTGGCATGCCGACTATGCGCAGCGATGGCACGTGGGAGACGTACGGTAGCGTTGCGCCTTCCGGTAATCTTGCGACGGGGTCTGGCTGGAAGGACGGCACCGGCGCAGCGGTGAATCCGCAGCCGCCGATTCCGACCTTGCCGGCGACGAACGTCACGGCGCCGCCGTCGGTGTGTTCCGGCAGCAGTTGCTACAACGCCGGAACAAACCAGTATTGCGGTAGCGCGGGCGGGCAGCAGTACTGCGTCAGCGGTGCGGCGGCTACGTCCTCCACGGGCGGCTGTACGGCCAGCGGTAGCGCGGCCGTGTGCGCAGGGCAGGCGGTCATTCCGTCGCCGCCTCCGGCGATCATCCCGGATCCTGCGACGCAGATTCAGGGGTCGGACAAGTACACGCAGGCCAGCCCGACCACGGGCGCCGCGATGGTGGTCACGGTCAACGCCTATGGCCTGCCGGGCACGAAGGTCACTAGCGGGCAGCAGGCAGGCGACTCCGGTCCAGCGCCGGCTAGCTCTACGGTGCCACCCAGCGGCTATGCCGGGGGCGGGAACTGCAACACGCCTCCGGTGTGCAGCGGCGATGCCGTCATGTGTGGCGTTGCGCGGCAGACGTGGAAGTCGGGTTGCGACGCGAAAGCCGGACTCGATCAGGTCCACAAGGACCTGACCGGCGACGGTACGACGCCGGACCTGACGGCCGGGGCGCACACCTCGGCCGATGTGTGGAGCGACGGCACGAACACCGGCAACGCGGTCGCTGACGCGGCGAACGCTGGTAACTACGACGCCTCCGGCCTCGGCTTCTCTACAACGTGTCCGCTTCACGACATGGTTGTGCCGCTGCCTTTGGGGGCTTCGTTCCCGATCAAGTTCTCGGCGGGCTGTGTAGTCGGCGGCTGGATCAAGGCAATTGTTATTGCGTTCGCGCTTTTCGCAGCCGCGCGCATCACTGCAGGGGGGGTCGGCTAATGCCTGTCGTCGTAGCTTGGATCGGCAGCATGCTGCTCACAACGATCGGTGAAATTGCCATCCGCGCGCTGCTCGGCCTTGGGGTCGGTCTGGCGTCGCAGAAATTGGTGATTGAACCTGTGCGGGCCGCTATGGCGGCGCAACTGGGTCAGGGTGGGGTGATGGTTGACTACATTGGCTTCCTCGGTATCGATCAAGCGATAACCATTGTTCTGAGCGCGTGGATTGGCCGTTCTGCTGTCAGCGCGTCCAAAGCGTTCTTCACGAAGCGGGCGGCGCACTGATGCCTGTCAAGCTCTACAGTGGCCTGCCGGGCGCAGGCAAGACCGCGCAGATGGTCGCGGAGATGGTGCGCTACAAGGAGGAAGAGCCGGACCGGCCGCGCTACCAGATGGGCATTCGGGGCTTGCTGCCGGGCATGGCGCAAGAGCTGACGATGGAACAGCTCGAACACTGGTGGGACGCGCTGCCGACCGATTCCGTGATCTTCCTCGACGAAGCGCAGGAAGATCACTTGATGCCGCTGGATCGTGGCCAGCCGAAAGAGTGGGTAAAGCGCATCCGCAAGGTGCGGCATGAGGGCATGGACTTCGTTCTGACCGTCCAGCACCCGGCCGACCTTTCGCCGACGGTGCGCCGGCTGGTTGATCAGCACGTGCACACCGTGCGCAAGTTCAACACCAAGGTCACGATGAAATATACGTGGGGCCGCTGCATCGAGAAGCCCGAGAACGAGCGCGTTCAGAAAGCGGGCATCGAGTCGGTGGGTACGTTGCCGGCGCACGTGTACGATTTGTACCAGTCGAGCAACAGCCACAACATGAAGGTCCGCATTCCGCGCAAGGTGTATTATTTTCTTGCGCTGGCGCTGGTGGCCGCCGTCTCGGTGGTCGCGGTGCCTTTCATGGTTCGTCGTGCCCAAGCCAAGAACGTGGCGATGATTCAGGGAAAGCCTGTCACCGATGCACCTGGGCAACCTGCGGACAGCGGACATGGCAAGTCGGAATCTGACGAACTGCGGCACAGCGATTTCGCTAAGTGGATGCGTCCGCGTATCGACGGCCTGCCGTGGTCGGCGCCGATGTTCGACAACCTGCAGGTGCAGGCGCAGCCGCGCTTGTTCTGCGTCGCCGTTGAGGATGGCCGCTGCTCGTGCATGACGGAGCAGGGCACGCGTTACGCGGTCCCGCTCGACCGCTGCCGCTCGATGGTGGCCGATGGCGTCTACAATCCGTTCCGCGGTGAGGATCGCCAACGGCAGGGAGAGGCGCCCAGCCGGCCGGCGTCGGTACAGCCGCAGGCGCCGCCGACGGCCGGCTGGGCGCCGACCGTGGCCGGCGTAGAAACGGGCCACGAACGGCAGACTGCGACGCCTTACACCCCTCCGACGTATGGCAACTGGAATCCGGACCCGTTTGGTTCGAATTCCAACCATAAATAATTGGACGTGTCAATAACGCATCAATCGTGCCATTCAGCTATGGTTCATGTTGCTGTTATGATACGTTCATACTGTACCGAAATCTCCTGTCAAGCCCATTAATTCAACCTGCCGCTGTGGGCCGCAGGCCCGAGCGCGGGAGCGCGTCCACTAGGGCCGTCGTGTTCTCCACCTGGAATAGCACCGGACAATCGGCCCGCATTTCCCTCGCCGGTCATCCTTCCCCGTACCGCTTCCCGCCGACCGCTGTTGCTGTCGCGCCATTCGGGACCAAGTGCGCCGCACTTGGTCATAACCTGTGGAGGAAGGGGGTTCGGTGCCCCGGCCCGCTCGTGACCTGTGGTCAAACCGTAGGTTTGGCCATGCCTTTGGTATTATCTCTCCGCAATCAGGGAGGGGTAGGGATGAGTGAGGGGGCGAAGGTAGCCATCGGCATTGTGGTCGCTGCGCTGGTGCTGGCCGATGGCGTCTACAATCCGTTCCGCGGTGAGGATCGCCAACGGCAGGGAGAGGCGCCCAGCCGGCCGGCGTCGGTAC
>NZ_JBYTEM010000021.1:60086-74160 GCF_058789735.1 Rhodanobacter sp. FW106-PBR-R2A-1-15
CAATCAGGGAGGGGTAGGGATGAGTGAGGGGGCGAAGGTAGCCATCGGCATTGTGGTCGCTGCGCTGGTGCTGGCCGTGGTGTATATCGCGTACCGTGAGTTTGACCGGGCACGCGACGTTCGGCAGGCGCAGGAGGTTATGGGGCAGATCGTGCAGATACCTGCTCAGGTCGATGCTGAGCGCGCACAGGCTTCTCGGCTGGCGGTCCAGCGCCAGCGTGAGGAAGTCGCCATGTCTTGGGATCGCCGGCTTCTGACCGGCAACCAGCGCTGCGTCGGCGGCGTGGTGGTTGTGGTGGACGGATCGAGCTATTCGCAGCTTGGCACCGTGGGCAATCCGGTGCGCTGTAGCGGCCGCTATGCGGATCGGCCGATTAGGTAGCCTTGCCGCCTTGGATGATGCGCAGCCTTGGGCGTGGCTGCGGCGCGTTGCCGCATGTGGCTTCGGCGACCCAGCGGGCGAAAGCGGCGGCGGTGTCGGGTTTAAGCGCGGGGCCGAACCTGCCGCCGTGCGGCGGTATTAGCCGGTCGCCGCGCATCTTCCAGCCGGTCCACGCGCCTCCGAAGTCGTAGCGGCATCGGATGTCGTCGTATAGCCGCTGCGCAATGTCGCGCAGCGGTATCACGGCTCCGGCAGGCGTGTGGATTTCCTGCCGTGTGTCGTCGTAGGTCCAGCCGATCAGGCGGGCGCGAATCCTGCCCATTGTCCAGCTCCGTGCAATTTCGTCAGCCGCGAAGCAAGGCGCATGCCAGCCTGCCGGATACGGTGCAATAGATTTGACATAATATACATTATGCGAAATTGTGTACTGCCGTTATCCTTGCCTTCGCGGCATGTGCCGCATGGGAATTCAAGGTAAATGTTCTCCGCAGAGAAACCTCTACACCCACGGCACTAAACCTCCGCAAATGGCGCACACAAACTTCGGCACCGGGGAAAGCAGCGCAGACAAACCTCAACATCGAGGAATGCAGCGCAGACAAACCTCCACACCGGAGAAAGCTGTCCGCCAACGAGGAGACGCCTTGGCCTCTGTTTGGTGGCGGCTGCTTTGCAGAACTAACGGATAACTGCGCCGCCAGAGGTTGTTTGCTCTTCGATTGATCCCGTCACTTCGTATTGGCCCTGCAGGCCTTCGAGGACCTGGCAGATCGGGGAGCTCGCTTAGCTTTCGGGCGGGCGCTGGCGTTGGCTAGCGACGTTTCGAGCGCCGCGACGTGCCCGGAGAGACGTGCAAACTCCTTCTCGGCGTTCTGCCTCAGTTTCTGCAACGCCTCGCAGCGCGCTTCCAAGGCTTGCACTGCGTCACGATAGCTCCGCTCGGCCGCTTCGTGGCGCTGCTGCCATTGTTTGGTCTCTTGCCGGGCGCGGTCGATTTCCTGGTGCGCCCGGTCCTCGATACCTCGGACATGCGCCGCGGTGCGCTCTCGTTCCTGCTCCGTGGCGGCAAGGCGGGCAGTCCGTTCGGCCTGAAGGGCCTCAAGCTCACACGTTTGCCGATCGACCATCGCCTGCAACCGATCCCGCTGCTGGATCAAATCCTCTCGTAGGGCGTGGCTGTCGCGGAGCTGGCCATCCAGGTTGGCGCAGGCGTGTTCGGCCAGTGCCTGGCGTGTCTGCGCTTGGGCAACGGCGGTCTCGGCCTCGGCCAACGTCGCCGCCCAGCGCGTCCGTTCCTCAGCGAGCCGCGTTTCGTTCGCGGCCAGGGCGGCTCGCTCCGTGGCCAGTCGGGCCTGGAGCAGGCGTTCAGCGTGCCCAACCGCCAGCTGCCACAGCGTGGTCATCGCCTGCCCCACCTCCGGTGGAAGTTCGGGCAGTTGCAGCGCCTTGTGCAGGCGCTCGGCCAAACCGCTGCGCCACGTGTCGAGCATGCGTGTGACGGTGTTCGGCGAGCCGGTGCCGAGTGCGGCGCGCACTTTTTCCACGGTCGGATTCTCGCCGGCGCCCAGGATGGCGTCGGCGGCGGTGTTGACCTGGTCCTGGGTGATGCCTCGTCCCATGCATGGGTCTCCTCGATCGGCGCCCTGCCCGCTTGGTTTCGTACTCCCGATAACGTGATGATTATCGCCAGTACATGCCTTATTTCGTAATATACACTACATATTATGAAGCATAAACACACATCTTCGGCCCTTGCCGTACCCGCCTCCAACCTGGTGCTGCCGGAACAGCTGGCCCAGCAGGCGGCCGACGCGGTGCGGGAACTGCTGGCCGAAGCCGCCGCGGCCAACACCACGCGCAGCTACGCCGCCGCGCTGCGCTACTGGGCCGGCTGGCACCAGGCGCGTTTCGGCCTCGAGCTGACGCTGCCGATGAGCGAGGCCGCGGTGATCCAGTTCCTGGTCGACCACATCCAGCGCAAGAACAAGACTGGCCTGGTCAGCGAACTGCCGCCGGCCGTCGACGCCGCGCTGGTCGCTGCGGGACTCAAGGCGAAGCTTGGGCCACTCAAGCTCTCGACCGTGGTCCAGCGCGTGGCGGTGCTGTCGACGGCGCACAAGCTCAAGCGGCTGGCCAATCCGTGCGAGCTACCTAGCGTGCGCACGCTGCTGAGCCGCGCCAAGCGTTCGGCCGTGAAACGCGGTGAGCGGCCGACCAAGAAGACCGCGATCACGCGCCCGGAGCTCGAAGCCATGCTGCTCACCTGCGACGATTCGCTGGAAGGCCTGCGCGACCGCGCCCTGCTCTGCTTCGGCTTCGCCAGCGGCGGGCGCCGGCGGAGCGAGATCGCCGCGGCGGATCTACGCGACCTGCGCAAGGTTGGTCAGGACGGCTACATCTACCGGTTGGAGTATTCGAAGACGCAGCAGGCGGGCGTCAAGGCGGATTCGACACCGGACAAACCCATCCTGGGGCGCAGCGCTCAAGCGCTGACGGCCTGGCTCGAGGCGGCGGGGATCCGCGAGGGGGCGATGTTTCGGCGGATCTGGAAGGACAGGGTCGGCCCTGCCCTGCTCCCCGGTTCGGTGGCGACGATCGTTAAACGACGGGCGGCGATGGCGGGACTGGAGGGAAACTTTGGGGCGCACAGCCTGCGCTCGGGCTTCGTCACCGAGGCGGGCAAGCAGGGCGTACCCTTGCCGGCGGTGATGGCGATGACAGAGCACCGCTCGGTGGCCAGCGTGATCGGGTATTTCCAGTCGGGCCAGGCGGAAGACAACCCAGCAGCACGGCTGCTGAAATAGTCGCAATCTGATGCGTTTCAATATCAGTAGAACTTAAAAAAGACCTGCGTCGGCCTGCGCATCGACACTAGATCGAGGCAGCCGAGCTAACTCCAGAAGAATGGCCGAAAGGAAAATTTCGTTTATAAACAAATGGATAGATTTTTTTTGGTGAAACCTTGAGTCTTGTGAAAGAAACACCAAATCGGCGTTAAGGAATGGAGTCAGAACGAAGCCGAGCAGTTGATCATGGGAGGGGGCATGGATTTCTCGGAGAAGCAAAATCGGCCGGACATGATTGCGCTGCTGTGCGCACGCAAAACGCTAGCTGGGCAAGTGAAGAACGCTCAAGGTGTCTTTCTTCTTTTGACCATCGCGCTAGCAGTAGCGGCATTCGCCTGTGGCTCGCTTTCGAATAGCACACGGGCACTGATTGCTCTGGCCGGCATTGGGTTAACTCTAGCGGAAGCATTTTGGCTCGATCCGTGGCAGCGGCAGCGCATCAAGACCACTGCAATTTTGCAAGAGCAGTTCGACTGTGATCTGCTCGGGATTCCATGGAATGCATTTACCGTAGGTGCACGTGTCAGTCACGAAGACGTGCAATCGTTGAGCAGCGCTATAGACGCCTCGTGCCGTGAGACGGAATTTAAGGACTGGTATGCGCCGGCAGCAGGTAATGCGCAGGCACATGTGACTGCACTCGTTTGTCAACGAAGTAACCTTTGGTATGACGGCGCGCAACGTGCTTACTACCGGGCAGGCCTTTGTGTATTGCTTGCTATGGTGGTCGTGGCCTATTTGGCAAGTTTGGTCGCGACCGGGGTGAACATGGCGTCAGCAGTGCTGTATGCGGCGCCTCTCATCCCATTCCTGACTTGGTCAGCCAAAGAGATTGTTCGCCAAAAGGCGACGATCGAAACAGTAAGCCATCTCAAAGATGAAATCGAAAAGGTATGGCGATGTCTTGCTGACATCCAGTACAACGATCTGAGGCAACGTATACGGGAACTGCAGGATGCCATTTACAGTCATCGGGCCAGCAGCCCTCTGATTTTTGATTGGGTGTATCTCATACTGAGAAAGAAGCTGGATGCTGGTATGAGCGCGGGTGCTCAAGCCTGGATTGATGAACTTAAGGAACAAGGAGCACACGAAGGATGAAGCACATCGCTCAGTTTTCCGATTTTCTGGATGAAGTGGTTAACTTAAATTCGACACGTATTGACCAACTCGACAGTTCAGTGGAAGCCATCAAGCGATTTATTCGCGATTCGACCTGGGCTCCGAAACTCGTCGAGTTTGCCGCACACGGATCATGGGCACACCAAACCATCATTAAGCCTGTCGAAGGCAATGCTTTCGATGCGGACTTGGTGGCCTATGTAGAACCAGTCGAAGGATGGGAGTCAAAGCAATACGTTAACGAACTGGCGGCAGTATTTCGTTCCAGCAATCTATACAAAGATAAGCTCCGTGTATATTCGCACTGCGTAACTATTGAATATGCCGGTCAACGCAAGATTGACATCGCGCCATGCGTTGTGAATCGCCAAGGGGGCGAGTCGCTCGAAGTCTGCAATCGCATGACTAACGAGTTCCAAGCTTCCAACCCAAAAGGCTATACGGACTGGATCAAGGAACGCAACCGCCTCGTAGGTAATCACAGCTTGCGTAAGGTTACGCGCCTTCTGAAGTACATAAGGGACATTAAGTGCAACTTCACGTGCCCCTCTTTTTTGTTGACGACATTGATCGGCCTACAAATCAAGGATTCCGATAGTACCGGAACCGAGTTCGCGGATATCCCCATGGCTCTTAAAACCGTTGTCGGGCGTCTTGATGAGTGGTTGGCCGCCCGCTTGCCGATCCCGCAAGTGAGTAATCCCGTCTTGAGGTTAGAAAACCAGAGTGCAAACTGGTCTGAGACGCAGTACAAAAATTTCTGCGAAAAAATCCATTTGTATCGCATATGGATCGACGATGCCTATTCCGAGGGAGACAAGGGAAAAAGTATTCAGAAGTGGCAGGCAGTGTTCGGCGACGAGTTTGGCACTGTTCGTGAGAGCGCTCGAAAGAGCATATTCACCCAGGTCGTAGAAGCTTCTGATGTCGTTAGCGTGGCTTTGGATCATGTAGACCTCGTAAGGAAATTCGGACCGAGCGTGATCGGGGCGGATATCGCCCGGCCGGCGCACTTACGTCCTCCAGAGTGGCCAAGTGCGGCATCGATCGTCGAAATTCACGTTACGGCGGACTTGGCGTTTGCGACGAACCGAATGAAAAGGCGAGCACTTGCTAGTGCGGAGCCGCTGTTACCTGGGCACTGGGTGGAATTTTCGGCACGCTTGGCAAATGGGGCATCCATCGGCAGTGGCTATAGAACAGAGTGGCGCGTGACCAACAATGGCCCGGTGGCGGCGAGCAAAAGTCAGCTCCGAGGCGGATTCTACGCATCGGAGAATGGCCACACGCGGCAGGAGCGCCTCCAATATCGGGGCGTCCATCTCGTCGAGGCATTCGTAATTCGTCAGATTGACAACGTACTCGTTGGACAAAGCCAACCTTTCTTCGTAGTGATCGAGTGATGCAATGGCATGTGGCCCGCTCTAAGGCGGATGCTCTGCCATCTAAGAGCGTCCACTGATAGTTCCTACTGGGGGAATGTGATCCTTTCATCGAAAACAAGGAGACATGTACGCAAATGGTAACAACAAAGGAAGTCGGTGACGGTGGCGCGCGTCGTGCAGCAGCTCTGTTAGGGACGGCCGTCTGTGGGGAAGTTTCTAACGCATCCATGGATGAGGACGCAGCAAAAGTCGATTTGCATCTGACTTTTCGAAACGCATTCCGCCCCAAGGAGCTGATACCTCTTCGCTGCCAGGTAAAAAGTGGCCCTTCCTACGGGCGACGGTCAAAGGAGCATATTACGCTCAACATAGATGGCGATACGAAAGATGCCCTATCTGGGACAGGAACGCCTGGGCTCATCGCATGGGTCCCTCCCGCTCCGTCGGATAAGGTCTACTGGTTCGCTTCAGATCCGAGGAACAGGCGAAAGGCATCGGTCAAAGTCGCTTTCAACGACTACATCCGACCGTCGCTTCGATACGATTTGAGTCGCCTCGCTATCTATGCTACTTGGGCCCATAGGCACGCATGTCAAACAGTCCGAAAATCCGACGAAGACAAGATCCTTCCCTTGGCGAAGGTGGACTATTCGCGGCTAAAATCTACGAGATTGGTTCATCCGCTTGTTGGTGAACTGAAGGTCAGCCGCTTCGCTTGGCGTCATGTCACCCGCAGGTCCAAGACAGCGAAACAGCGCCATTCCGCGCTATTGGTCACCCGCTACCTCCACGCGTTCCTCGACAAAGTGCCAGATCGCTATCTTTGCCGCCGGGAAGCTCCAGCTCGGAGCGGACGACGAATGATAGAAACCAGACATATCATCTGCTGGTATCGAGACGCTCTGTCCATTAACGGCAATCGGCATACGCTAGTCATCCGAATTCGCGAAATCGTGTCCTACCCGGAAAGGTGGCAATCCCAATCGTTCACCGTCGCGGACATCAAGCAAGAAGCAACTTTGGCCAGTTGGTGGCATACGCCACAGAAATAAAAAGCGCACCCACCTCGGCGTCCTGTGTACTGACGCTCCGGTGAGGCAGACCTGCTTCACTTTCGCGTCATCTGACCAAGGAGATTGAGATGGATGCGCTGATAAACCATAGCACGAGGGCGATGCCGACTAAAGGTGTACCCGCGCTAGTGGCCCAGTCAATAACTCGGCGGGGCCACGACTTTCCCTGGCATCGCACCGCAACCGACCCCACACCCTACCTACGCCGGTGTTGGTCGAAAGTGGGCCTGCTCGGGGTGCTCCCACACGATCAAGTTGCCAGTGGACGTCGACCAGCTCGCGACGCTTCTGTTGGACGCGGTGGCGCGCAGACGCAAACGCAGCACGCTCAAGCGCTACGTCTACAGGGTCGGCCTGATCCATACGGTCACCGGCGTGCCCAACCCCGCGCAGGAGGCACGCTGAAACCCATGTGGGCGGCGGTTGGCCAGGCGTTGGCCCGGCGCACCACAGCCGCGGGCCGTCCCGACAACGGTAACGCCAGTCGTCAGGCCGGCAAAGTGATCGCGACCGACATCGACACCATACTCAGCGCGTTCGGCAAAACCTCGCGCGATCGGCGTGACGCCGTCCTGCTCTGCCCGGCCTCGGACACGCTCGCGCGCGAATCGGAACTGGTGCGCGCGGCGGTGGAGCACCTCCACTTCAATCGCAGTGCCGGGCGCTGGACGCTGTGGCTGCTCTTCTCCGAGACCAATCGGCTCGGCGCTGAGGCGGACTACCGCTATGTCGACGCCGCGACGATGACGCGCATCCACGCGTGGCAGACGGTGGCGGGCATCACCGAAGGCCTATTGTTTCGCTCGATCGGGGGCGGGCGACAGGATGCAACCCATACCGCGCGCCGCCGGTGCGGAGGCGCCGATCGTCATGCTGCGGCCGCGCGAGGTGGCACGAATCTTTCGGCGCCGGGTCATCGCTACCGGCCTACCCTATGGCCGGAGCATTTCCGGGCACTCGGCCCGCGTCGGTACCGCCAACGTTCTGATCAATGCCGGCGCCACCACCGCCCAGATCCAGCGCGCCGGCGGGTTGCGCAGCGCGGAAATGGTGCACATCTACAAGCGGCGCTCCCAGCGCCGGCGGTAACGCCGTGGCCCAGTTGCGGCAAAAACAGCGAGCCCCAGCGGCGGCGTGAGCCCTTGCTGGACGCCCGGTGACGCCGATGCGCACTACACGACGTCATAATTAAAGCGGCAGGTGCCCAGTGTTGCCGTTGGCACGTAGTGGCCGCGCCGCCCCCGATTGCGACCGGACTCCGAAAACAAGTGCAGATTCTTCCGGGCGCGCGAGCCGATGACGTACAGAAGTTTTCGGCCACTGTCGTCGCCACCGGGATCACTGAAGTGAGGCACCATCCCCTCCAGCAGGGCATAAGCGATCACCACGTCAAACTCGGCGCCTTTGACGCCGTGAATGGTGGAGACGGTCACCCCGGATCGGGGTTGAAACGCGCGTCGGAAGAAGCTCACTTCCCCCACCCCCTGGAGGCCCTCGGCTTCCAGCTTGGCAATGCGCACTTGGGAGCCCTCGACGAACGCCTGCTGCAGCACCTGCACGGCGGGAAAACTCGCCAGCGCGATGCCGAGTCGATCAAATAACGCCGCACCGAACGTCTCCAGGTAGGCCAATCCATCGGCCTCAGGGAGCTCGATGGCATTGCACTCGCGCAGCAGTGCGCGCGGCGACCAATCGGCGAGAGCTGCGCCGGCTTCCTTCAAGTCGGCCAGGACTTCGTTGGCCCAGCGCAGGCGTCGCACAAAGAGCGCCGGCGAGGGTTCGGTGAGCGCAAGCCGGGACAACTTGTACCAAAAATTTTCCGGATCGCGCGCGAACGGCACCATGCCGGGGCCATCAAACTGATAGTCGGGCAGCCGGATCGCTAGCCGTCGCGTCATCGTCGCCAGGTGCAACCATTGCGGCGCCAGGACGCAGATCTCGTTGGCAGGAATGCCCAGGGTCTCGACGTTATAGCGGATCAAGCGTGCCACTTCGTCGACCAGGTCGTCCACGGCGATGGCATCGTTGTAGGACACCAGGCTCGCGTACGTACGTTGCTCGCCCGCAGCCTCAATGGCGGTGGCATGCACGTTGAAGTGGCCGTAGTACGCGACGATCCGCTCGGAGGAGCGATAGTTCTTGGACAGGGCGCGCTCGCTGATTGCGAGGCCGGTGATGGATCGCAAGTCGGCCACATCAATGGCATAGCCGCCCAGCGACCCATAGATGGCCTGGTTGGGATCGCCCACCATAAACAGTCGCGAGGCGCCGCTGCCGGCCTTGAGGATGGCGCCGAGAATCTCGTACTGAATCTGCTTGGTGTCTTGGTACTCGTCCACCAGCAGCAGCGGAAAGATCTTGGCCAGCAAATCCGCAATGACCGGATGCCGGCTGATCAAGCGCCAGGCAAAGTACAAAATTAGCTCAAAATCGAGCAGATGGCGGGACAGCAGCGTCCGAAGATACTCTCGGATGATCGCCTTCACGTGTGCGTGCTTGGCGGTATCGCCGCAGCTCGGATGATACATGCTCGACGCGAAGTAATAGTCACAGTCGTAGTGCGTGATGCGCTGCGCGGCATAGGGCTTACACAGCGTATCGAGCAAGGTTTCGCGCTCGTGCTGGTCGATAATCCGGAACCCATGGGCCAGCTTGGGTTCATAAATACCGTACGGACGAATGATCCATTCTAGGCAGAACGCGTGAATGGTGCCGATCCAGAGTTGGGAGATATCCACCCCGAGGTCTTCAATGCGCTCCTGGATTTCGTTGGCGGCGCGATGGGTGTAGGTGATCGCGACGACAAACTGCCGATCCGATTGTAGGCGGGACAACTCGAGCGCAATTTTGTAGGTCAACGCGCGGGTCTTGCCGCTCCCCGGACAAGCCACCAAGAAGATGCTGCCCGGGGCTTCAATCGCATCGCTTTGATCGTCATTGAGCTCATCCTTGGTCCACGTGAACATCAGGCGACGCCGGCCAGCAAGTCGTGAATCTGATCATCGGGCAACTCGGCGTGCAGGTAGGCTTTGAGATCCGGCAGGCCCACCGCCCCGGCACGGTACTCATCGAGTCGAGCCAAGACGACGTCGCTCCTGGCGGCAGCGAGAGTCCCATTGTGGATGGCATGGCCGACGCGATGACGAAAAATATTGAACAGGATTTCCGTGCTGAGGTCGCCATGCGCCGTCAGTACTGCCTCGACGATGTATGGGGGAATGACCGTGTCGGCCGTGACGTTCTGTCCGAGCAGCAGGGCGAACCAGCCCTTCCCCTCCCCTTTGGCCATGGTCAGGACCCGCTTGCCGAACTTCGCCTTGTCGCCGCTGGTTAGCTCCGCTTCGGCGGTGGCGATCGTTTTGGGATCGACGTACACGGCCGGAACGATCGATGCGAGCAGTGGCCCGTTGCCTGCGGCCACAAGATCCACCTCAAACGTGTGCTGCGCGTAGTGCACGGACAACCAGCGATTGCCATCGGCGAAGGCGTCCAGCAGCTCGCGTCGCTCCGCGCCGCTCTTCTGTGACGCTAGGCACGCGGCCTTGTAGGTGGCCAGCGCTTCCGTGTCACCGGGAGCCGACGTGGTATCGAGAATGGCGGCATCCAGATCCGTGATGATGCTGCAGTGCTTGCGGATGCGGTTGTCATGAAACAGCCGAGCCACGTTTTGAAAACCGGTGCTTCGGATGTTGATGAGACTGATGCCGAGCTCGTCCAGGCTGAGTCCGAAGACGTGTTTGAAAAGCACCGGGACCAAGATTTCCTCTGCATCACCCTCGACCAGTACCACCCTCTTGGCAAACAGGAGGTTGCTTCGGACGGCGTCCAGGTAGCGCTCGATCGCGCCGATCTCGGCGGCGTTAAGGCCCGTGGTCGGCTGGTACGCTTCGCACTGGATGCCATGCCTACCGAGCACGTTGACGCTGCGGACCCGGCTCACTTCAGAGACTTGAGTGGAGTGCGTGGAATAGATGATCTGCGTGTCGCTGTAGGTGATGCGGTCAAACAAGGTCTTTTGAATGTGGGTATGAATGTGGGCTTCGGGCTCTTCAATCAGCAGAAAGTTGGCGATCGAGCGCCTAGCCTTCTGATACTTGAACTCCAGCAGTTTCAACGTCAAAAAGATTAGATTCGCGCCACCCAAGCTCAGCTCGTCGATACCTCCCTCGTGGCTCTCGCCCGACTCACCCACAAACAGCCTCAGCGATTGAAACAATTTCTCAGGCTCGTCTGGCAAATCGGATTTGATGGACAGGGCGCTGGGGGAATAGGTCTCGCCGGCTGCATCCTTGATGGTGTCGCGGATGTCCGTGCGCACCGCCTGCACCTCCGTCAGTGCCTCAATGGCATCGTTGAGTGCGGACACCTGGGCCACTATGGGCGCCATGGTTGCGGGGGCGACGTCACCGCTCTTCCCTTTGAGAAGGGTAAACAGGGGGTTGGACCGGTTGTTGCGGAACTCCCCCACCACGTCGCGTAGCGCCTGGATATAGGTCAGCGAAACCTGCTTGGTCAGCGACAGTATCTGGGGGAGCCGCACCCCGATACGTGGATCATCCAGCTCCTTGCTGAAGACGCAGTTATCGAAGTCGCCGACCAACTCCTTGTAGATGGCCGGATCATTGAAATCGGCTTCACTGCGTCCGGTAAAGATGGCCTCATAGTCCTCGATCGAGAGGCATTCCCGAATCGCCGTCATAGCGACGACATCCCCGGCGGGCAGGTCGGCCAGTTTCTGCCGGACATGCCTTTGGGGGCGAAAAATCAGGTTGTAGGTTGCTCGACTAATCGCGCCGTTGGCGATCTTGCCGGTGCCGTGCAGAAACAGCGCCTGAACTTCCTCGTCCGGCCCAATGTCGTCGAACTCCATGCTAAGGATGATCCAATGCCCTCGCCAGTCCTCAAGGCCGCGGTGAAAGTCGGTCTCCTCAAGCCGCACCGCCCAGCGCAGCATGTTGTCATCCAAGAGCAGCCGGATCACGCGAAACAGGTTGGTCTTACCTGCCCCGTTCTCGCCAATGAGAGTGTTGACGCCCTTGTTGAAGAGCAGCGTCGCGTTGGCGAAGTTGCGGTAATTGACGATCGTGAGCTTCGAAATGTGCATAACCTTTCCGTTTGATTCGGTCGATGTCCTAGTGTCGAGGCCGACTTGTCGCCTATTCGATATACGTTCGCGCTCGGCGTGCCGTCGCCGATTGTCCTAGCATCCAACGGATCGAATCCGGCTGGTGGCCCGATTCTGGGGCAGCCGGTGTCACCCGACCAGCGGCCAGGCATCCGGACCACCACGCGAGGCCCCCGTCGCCGGCGAGACAGCAAGGGTGCGACTCGCATCGGTTGGCGCACGGTCGTTTGGGATTTGCGCCATCAGGCATGCCGCCCCAAGCCGTCTTCTAAATGCATCGCAAAGAGGTGGCCGCCAAGCGAGCAGCCGGGTCATTCACGGCAGCTGCGCTGGGGTGGGTTTGAGGACGAGTCTGTTCTTCGCGTTGGTCAAGGACCATGTTCCCTCATGCATCCCGCAGACGATGTTTAACCGAAAGCTACTCTGAATCCTCAGGTGAAGCCCTCGGGCCGTGCCGCCGACAAAAAGCGTCGGGGCCAAGTGGCCATTCCCCTGAGTGTAGATTACCGTGCTGTCGTTCTGGTGCCAGGCGTGGGCAACGGCCAGCATACCCACAAAATTCACCATCAGCTCGGGAAAGGGGCTCATCGATTTGCACTCGTGTGCGGCGACGACGTGTTTGCTATTGACGCGGGAAAACCGCCGCTTGCCTGCCGCAAAGTCCCCATCCGTCGTCGCAAGCAGCTCGGCGTTCTGCCGCAGGACCACGATATCGGGGGTGAACGCTATGTCCGCGTTGATGTGGGACTCGATGCGGACCTGCTGTCTAATCTCAAATTCCCCATCATGTCCAGCAATGTGCGCATAGGAAAAATTGCTCGGGTTTCCGGATGGCGATGTGAGATACCGATAGACCCCATCCTTCAGGTTCTTGGCGTCGATGGACGTCCTGGGCACAGTACTGCCAGGCATCGGTGATCCGCAAACCGCCGCAACTCATGGGGCACCTCAGCGGACCGTCAGACCTCGGTGCAGAGATCCGCTACGTAGATACCGCGCATCTCCGTTCGATAGTTCGCTACGTTCGAGCCAGGCCGCCGCATTCCGGAGGAGTGTGCCTCGCGCGTGCGCCTACGCCCATTGAATGCGCTGCACCCACCTCAATCTGTTCGATTCCGTGCCCGATCAAGGACTCAGCGATGCCGTTACTTTGGAATTACATGCCCGCGCAACATCTCGAAAGTTGGCTAACGAAGGGCATCTACTTTGGCATCGCCTGCGCGTTCGACGACCCTGATGAAGGGCACCTTCCGGAAGCCCCTGTATCCGACCTAACTAGAGAGCTCGGAAGGGAGATTGAGAGGCGAGGTGGAACCGCGGCGCCGCAGCTGCTGGCAGACTTTGCACGCCTGACCCACGAAATGGCCTTCGGCGCACGGTGCCGGACCTTTATCAGCTGCTGGCATGCCAATGCCGCTTTCTCGCCCCGGATGTCGAGGCAATACGGTCCAAACGGCGTTCACATCCGCACCAGCGACGACCGCATCCTCCGCGCCATTCGTGACGCCTCTCCGGGGCTGTCCTGCCTGCTCACGCAGGCGTCGGGTGATTTCGAATCGCCCTTTCACCGTGTCCGCTATCAGCCCGATATCGACACACCTGATGCAGACGCCGCAAGAGACGACCTTCTCACCCTCGTGTTCCATAAAAATAAGCAGGAAAGGTGGGCGCGCCAGAACGAGTGGCGGCTCATCATCGACGCCGATAGGGTGGCCGTCCACACGGGAATTTCCATCAATGGCACACCAATCGCCAGTGGGTCTGAGCCTTATCGAATCGCCACTGAAGGGCTGACTGTCGAAGCGAACCCGGACGGACTTGTCCCCCAGCTTTTCATCAAGGCCACGCCGAACATCCTTGTCGATGAAATCGGCGTTACGGACGTGTCCCTGATGAAGCATATTGCGGCTCTCTGTGACCAGTACGGGCTCCACCCACCACGGCTTGTGACGGCGGAAGAGAAATCCCGAGACGAAGACGAGCCGCCGAAGTGATGTTTTCTGCCTGTAACCGTGTTCCTCTCTACCTGCGATAACACAGGCTAATCCGCTCCTTCTCAAGAAATAAGTATCCCCCGGCAAAGCCGGGGGCTTTAGTTGTGTGAGCCGCTCAAAGCGGCTTGGGCGGGGTCGCTAACGCGG
>NZ_JBYTEM010000022.1:0-29570 GCF_058789735.1 Rhodanobacter sp. FW106-PBR-R2A-1-15
CCCGGTTCCCCCGATGATCAGTCGGGAATGCTCGACCCTGACAGGTCGGACATCAAGACCTAAGGAGCGCACCCTGTCCACAAGGGACTTC
The DNA here is from genome assembly GCF_058789735.1 of Rhodanobacter sp. FW106-PBR-R2A-1-15. Lineage (NCBI taxonomy): Bacteria > Pseudomonadati > Pseudomonadota > Gammaproteobacteria > Lysobacterales > Rhodanobacteraceae > Rhodanobacter > Rhodanobacter sp. FW106-PBR-R2A-1-15. Next base: position 92 of record NZ_JBYTEM010000022.1, read on the forward strand.
CTTCGGTCGTGCGCGATGGCTCTTCGTCACGTGGCGGAAGAGCATCGCGCACAGGGTGCGCTCCTACCTATACTAAGCGGATGCGCGCTTATCTCGACCTGCTCCGCCATGTGCTCGACCACGGCACCGAAAAGACCGATCGCACCGGCACCGGCACGCGCAGCGTGTTCGGCTGGCAGATGCGTTTCGACCTCAGCGAAGGTTTTCCGCTGGTCACCACCAAGAAGCTGCACCTCAAGTCGATCGTGCACGAGCTGATCTGGTTCCTGCGCGGCGACACCAACATCGCCTACCTGAAAGAACACGGCGTGCGCATCTGGGACGAATGGGCCGATGCGCATGGCGAGCTCGGCCCGGTTTACGGCCGGCAGTGGCGCGCCTGGCCCACCGCCGACGGCAAGGCGGTGGACCAGATCGCCTGGGTGGTCGACGAGATCCGGCGCAACCCGGACTCGCGCCGGCTGATCGTCAGCGCGTGGAACGTGGGCGAGCTGCCGAAGATGGCGCTGATGCCGTGCCACACCATGTTCCAGTTCTACGTGGCAGACGGAAAACTCAGCTGCCAGCTGTACCAGCGCTCGGGCGACATCTTCCTCGGCGTGCCGTTCAACATCGCCAGCTACGCGCTGCTCACCCACATGATCGCGCAGGTCTGTGGCCTGGGCGTGGGCGACTTCGTGCACACGCTGGGCGATGCCCACCTGTACAACAACCATCTGGAGCAGGCGCGACTGCAGCTGGGCCGCGAACCGTTGCCGCTGCCGCGGCTCGAACTCAATCCGGCGGTGCGCTCGGTCTTCGATTTCCGCTACGAGGACATCGCGATCGAGGGCTACCGCGCGCATCCGGCGATCAAGGCGGCCGTGGCCGTGTAGCCACGGCGCAGGAACGTGCGGCGCCGGCACCTCGGCCCGCCTGTTAAGATCGGGCGTCGACGGCGGCGTCATTCGCGGACGCTGGCTGTCCCACTGACCATCCAGCCTTCCAAGGATTCGCCATGGCCATTTCGCTGATCGCCGCACTCGACGAAAACTTCGCTATCGGCCGCAAGGGTCAGCTGCCCTGGCACCTGCCCGACGACCTGCGCTGGTTCAAGCAGTTGACCACCGGCCGGAACGTGCTGATGGGCTATCACACCGCGCTGTCGATCGGCCGCGCCTTGCCGGACCGGGTCAACCTGGTGCTGACGCGCCGCCACGAGGCGCCGTACCCGGGCCAGATCACCGTGCGTTCGATCGAAGAAGCGCAGGCGCGTTGCGACAATACCGGCCTGATGGTGATCGGCGGGGGCATGGTGTTTGCCGAGGCGCTGCCGCGCGCACGCCGCATGTACCTCACCTGGGTCGGCGCCGCGGTCGACGGCGCCGACGCATTCTTCCCGGGCGTGCACTTCAGCGACTGGACCGAGGTTTCCCGCGTGCACCACAAGGCCGATGCCAAACACGCCTACGACTTCGACATGGTCGAGTATCTGCGCAGCGCCTGATGCCTGCTTCCGTGCCATGTGCGGTGATGCACGTGATGGCCGGGTTGCTGCGCGACGCCGACGGCCGCGTGCTGCTGGCGCAGCGTCCGCCCGGCAAGCACCTGGCCGGGATGTGGGAATTCCCCGGCGGCAAGCGTGAGCCGGGCGAGACGCCGCTGGCGGCGCTGGCGCGCGAGCTGCGCGAGGAGCTGGGCGTCACCCTGCAGCACGCCGAACCGCTGATCGCGCTGCCGTGGAATTACGGCGAGCGCGAATTGCTGCTGGATGCCTGGCGGGTCGAGGCGTGGCTCGGCGAGCCGCGCCCGCTGGAAGGGCAGGCGCTGCAATGGCAATTTCCCGCCCTGGTGGACGTGGCCATCCTCACCCCGGCGGACCGGCCGATCCTGCAAACCTTGATTCAGGCGCGCCGCACCGCAGAGCACCGGTGAGTAGGAGCCCGCTTGCGGGCGATGCTCTTCCGAATCCCGAATCCCGAATCCCGAATCCCGGCTTTAAAAGCATCGCCCGCCAGCGGGCTCCTACCGGTGTTGTGCCAGAGCCAGGTAGCGGCGGTGCAGCTCGGCGACAGCGTGGTCCAGCACACTTTCGTCGCCGTTGTTCTCGATCACGTCGTCGGCCAGCGCCCGGCGCTCGGCGCGGCTGGCCTGATGCGCCAGCATGCGGCGAGCCAGGGCTTCGTCGATGCCGTCGCGGTCGATCAGGCGCGCGAGCTGCACCGGTTCGGGGGCGTCGACCAGCAGCACGCGGTCGACCCAGCGATAGTGCTCGATGTTCTCGGCCAGCAAGGGAATCGCCAGCAGGCAATACGGCCCGCGTTCGGCCAGCGCGCGTTGATGCAGCCAATGGCGTACGAGCGGGTGGATGATCGCCTCCAGCGTCCGGCGCGCGGCGGGATCGGCGAACACATGCCGGCGCATCGCCGCGCGATCCAGCCGACCCGCGTCGTCGAGTACGCCGGCACCGAAGGCGTCGACCACCGCGGCCAGTCCGGGCGTGCCCGGCTCGATCACCTCACGGGCGGCCACGTCGGCATCGTGCACGTGCACGCCCAGCGTCTCGAAACGCCGCGTCACCGCGGTCTTGCCGGCAGCGACGCCGCCGGTCAGGGCAACCACCATGGCCTGCGGACGCTGGGTCATCGCAGACCGGTCAGTTGCATGTAGCCCTGCAGCAGATCCGCGCCCGCCACGAACCAGACCCAGCCGGCCGCGGCGAGGAACGGGCCGAACGGCATCGGGATCGCGCGCTCGTGTCGGCGCAGCGCAATCAGGGTGCCACCGACCAGCGCGCCGATCAGCGAGGACAGCAGGATGATCGGCAGCAGCGACACCGGCCCCATCCATGCGCCCAGTGCGGCAAGCAGCTTGAAGTCGCCGTGGCCCATGCCTTCCTTGCCGGTCAGCAGCTTGAACGCCCAGTACACGCTCCACAGGCTCAGGTAGCCGATCGCCGCGGCCAGGATCGACGCCGGCGCGGTGACGAACATCGGCAGCAGCGACAGCAGCAGGCCCAGCCACAGCAGCGGCAGGGTGAGCTGGTCGGGCAGCAGCTGGGTGCGGAAGTCGATGCCGGCCAGCGCGATCAGCGTCCAGGTCAGCACCAGCCCGGCCAGCGCGGCCCACGAGGGGCCGAACTTCCACACGATCACCGCACTCAGCACGCCGCTGAGCAGTTCCACCAGCGGGTACTGCAGCGAGATCTTCGCCTGGCAGTAGCGGCAGCGCCCGCGCAGCAGCAGCCAGCCGAACAGCGGTATGTTGTCCCGCGCCGACAACCGGTGCTTGCAGTGCGGACAGTGCGACGGCTCGCGCACGATACCCGGCGGCAGCGGCGTGGCATCGGCCTGCAGCTCCAGCACGTCGCGCGCTTCCTGCCGCCACGCCGCCGCCATCCGCTCGGGCAGGCGCAGGATCACCACGTTGAGAAAGCTGCCCACCAGCAGGCCGAGTACGCCGGCCAGGGCGATCCACAGGGCAAACGGAAGTTCGGGCATGGTCGGCCTTTAAAGCCCCTCCCCCGTTGGGGGAGGGGTTGGGGGAGAGGGTACGGTCCCGCGCGACCGTCAAAATCGCCTCAAGCACCGCGTCGATTTCCTGCAACGCCTGATTGTCCCAGAATCTCAGGACAAGCAAACCCTGGCGTTCGAGGGCCTGCGTGCGCGTCCTGTCGATTTCTTCGCTGTGTTGCGAGCCATCGAGTTCGATGACCAGTTCGAGTTCGTCGCAGTAGAAGTCCACGACGTAGGGCGGTATGGGATGTTGACGGCGAAACTTTAATCCGCCCAGACGTCGCGCGCGCAGGTGGTACCACAGCTTGTGTTCCGCATCGGTGCCTGCGGTTCGCAGCGACTTCGCCGTATTGAGCGTGCGCGTGGGTAGTGGCGGCTTGGGATTCATCGCTCGAGCGTACCCTCTCCCCAACCCCTCTCCCGATGGGAGAGGGGCTCCAAAGCGGGTGCGGGATTTCCGATTCGAGGGGAGAGGGGCTCCAAAGCGGGTGCGGGATTTCCGACTTGAGGGGAGAGGGGCTCCAAAGCGGGTGCGGGATTTCCGATTCGAGGGGAGAGGGGCTTCAAAGCGGGTGCGGGATTTCCGATTCGAGGGGAGAGGGGCTCCAAAGCGGGTGCGGGATTTCCGACTCGAGGGGAGAGGGGCTCCAAAGCGGGTGCGGGATTTCCGAAAGCCCCTCCAAAGCAGGTGCGGGGTTTCTGAAAGCCCCTCTCCCTTTGGGAGAGGGGTGGGGGAGCGGGTGCGGGTTCGCGGCGATGCTCAACTCCCAGGCGTCAGCAACGCCAGGAATCAGAACGTGCCGGCGAGCTTGAAGATCGGCAGGTACAGGGCTACCACCATGCCGCCGACCAGGGTGCCCAGCACCACCATGATGATCGGTTCGAGCAAGGTGGAGAGGGTGTCGACGGCGTTGCTCACCTCTTCCTCGTAGAACTCGGCCACCTTGAACAGCATGTTGTCCAGCGCGCCGGATTCCTCGCCGATCGCGGTCATCTGCACCACCATGTTCGGGAACAGGCCGGTCTGCTTCATCGCCAGCTGCAACTGGTGGCCGACCGAGATGTCGTCGCGCATCTGCTTGACCGCGTCGCCATAGACCACGCTGCCGGTGGCGCCGGCTACCGCGTCCATCGCCTCCACCAGCGGCACGCCGGCGCGGAAGGTCACGCCCAGTGTGCGGGCGAAGCGGGCGATTGCCGAGTTGCGCACGATGCTGCCCATCACCGGCATCTTCAGCGACATGCGGTCGAGGAAGTGGGCGAACTTCACCGAGCGTTTCTTGGCAATGACGATCGCGGCGATGCCGCCGCCGATCAGGCCGACGACGATGAACCAGTAGCTCTGCATGAACTCCGAGGCGGTCACCAGCAGCTGGGTGGGGGCCGGCAGCTGCGCGCCGGCGTCCTGGAAGGTCTTGGCGAACACCGGCACCACGAACAGCAGCATGATCAGCACGACTATGAACACCACTGCCAGCACCATCATCGGGTAGAACAACGCCTTCTTGATCTTCTTCTTGATCGCCTCGGTGCGTTCCTTGTAGGTCGCGACGGTGTCCAGCACGGTGTCGAGCACGCCGGAGGCCTCGCCGGCCTTCACCAGGTTGCAGTACAGCTCGTCGAACTGCACCGGGTAGCGGCCGAGCGCTTCATGCAGCGACGAGCCGCCCTCGATGTTCTGCTTGATGTCGGTGAGGACGTTCTTGAAGCGGACGTTCTTCTGGCCGTCGGCGATGATGTCGAAGGCCTGGATCATCGGCACGCCGGACGCCATCATGGTGGCGATCTGGCGGCTGAAGATGGCCACGTCGCCCGGCTTGATGGTGCTGCCGGTGGAACCGAACAGCGGCTTGGCGCGCTCGCGCACGGTCTGCGGGTTCATGCCCTGGCGGCGCAGCTCGGCCTTGACCAGCGTGGCGTTCTTCGCCGGCATGTCGCCCTTCATGCGCTTGCCGCGCTTGTCCAGCGCAACCCACTCGTAGGTGGTCAGCTTGCTGACTTCGGCCCGCTGGGCACCGAGCTCGCGCGCCTTGTTGATGTTGGTTGCGGTAGCCGTGGCCATGCGCATCTTCCCCCAGTGATCCAGTCCCGGAGCCGCCCCGTGCGGGCAGCAGACAAGGTATTTGGTACAGCTTATGCCAATTTGGCGGCACCAAACCGTGGTGGCGGACGCAAGTTTGGCGCGACGGAGGCTCCGGAACCGCCGCTCATTCCTTGGTGACGCGGTCGATCTCGATCAGGCTGGTCAGGCCCTGCTTCACCTTGAGCAGGGCCGATGCGCGCAAGTCGTTGATGCCGGCGGCCCTGGCCACCTCGGCGATCTGCAGCGCGTTGCCGCCCTGCAGGATGATCTTCTGGATCTCCTCCAGCATCGGCATCACCTGGTAGATGCCCACGCGGCCCTTGTAGCCCTCGTTGCAGCTGTCGCAGCCGACGGCCTCGTAGATGGTCAATCCGGCGTCGATGTCGGCCTGGGTGAAGCCGGCGTCCAGCAGCACCTTGGGCGGCAGCTCGACCGGCTTCTTGCAGTCGTGCAGGCGTCGCGCCAGGCGCTGGGCGATGATCAGGCTCACCGACGAGGTGATGTTGTACGGCGCAATGCCCATGTTCATCAGGCGCGAAACGGTCTGCGCAGCGTCGTTGGTGTGCAGGGTGGAGAGCACCATGTGGCCGGTCTGCGCCGCCTTGATCGCGATCTCGGCGGTTTCCAGGTCGCGGATCTCGCCGACCATGATCACGTCCGGGTCCTGGCGCAGGAACGAGCGCAGCGCGCTGGCGAAGGTCATGCCGCGCTTCACGTTCTGCTGCACCTGGTTGATACCCTCGACGCGGATTTCCACCGGGTCCTCCACCGTCGAGATATTGCGCTCGGTGGTGTTGAGCATGTTCAGGCCGGTGTACAGCGACACCGTCTTGCCCGAGCCGGTGGGGCCGGTGACCAGCACCATGCCGTACGGCTTGTGGATGGCGTCGACGTAGAGCTTCTGCTGGTCCGGCTCGTAGCCGAGCTTCTCGATGCCCATGCGGGCCGAGGAGCCGTCCAGGATGCGCAGCACGATCTTCTCGCCGAACAGCGTGGGCAGCGTGCTCACGCGGAAGTCGATGGCGCGGGTCTTGGACAGGTTGAGCTTGATGCGCCCGTCCTGCGGCACGCGCTTCTCGGCGATGTCCAGCTGCGCCATCACCTTGATGCGCGAGGAGATGCGGTTGGCCATCTTCATCGGCGGGCTGGACACCGCCTTGAGGATGCCGTCCATGCGCAGGCGCACCCGGTACTGCGTCTCGAACGGCTCAAAATGGATGTCCGAGGCGCCGCGGCGGATGGCGTCGATCAGGATCTTGTTGACGAACTTCACCACCGGCGCGTCGTCGTTCGCGTTCGCGTCGATGCCGCTGCTCGACTCACCCTCGTCCTCGCCGCCCTCGATATCCAGCTCGTCCAGCTCGCCGCCACCCATGTCGGGCATGGTGTTGCGCATATTGTTGAGCAGGCTCTCGATCACCCGCTGCAGCGAGTCGCGCTCCACTAGGATCGGTTCCACCATGCAGTTGGAGTGGAACTTGATCTCGTCCAGCGCATGCGACTGCATCGGGTCGGCGATGCCCACGAACAAGCGCTTGCCGCGACGGAACAGCGGCAACGCCTGGTGCTTGGTGATCAGCGCCTCGCTAATCAGGTCCAGCGGCATCGTGGCAGGGTTCAGTACGGCCACATCCATCATCGGCATGCCGAATTCGGCCGAGGCGACCCGGGTCAGTTCGGTGCTGTCGACCAGGTTGTGGTCCAGCAGCCAGGCACTCAGCGAGGCCTTCTGCTGGTTGCTGTCGAGCATGGCCTTGCGGACCACGTCCTCGGGCATCACGCCCTCGGAGACCAACCGGCGGGCCATGCCGGACAGGCCCACAAGTGACGGCTGCAATTGAGATGACATAAACGACTCGACCTAGCCCCTGTATGTGGTTGAATCTACCGCAGTCTGGCGCGCAGGTCACCCATTCCCTGCAGGCTTGGTCCGGCATGGTGGTGCAATGCACAACAACTCCGCAAGCCGGTTCCCTCCTTAGGTTTGCATGGGGTCGCCAAACTCGGCTCCTCCCCCTGTGCGCAGGCACTCCACGCCCGATTCCTCCCACGCCCGGCTCCTCCCCTGCGTGCAAGCACTCCACGCCCGGTTCCTCCCCTGTGCGCAGGCATTCCACGCCCGGTTCCTCCCCTATGCGCAGGCATTCCACGCCGGTTCCTCCCCCTGTGTGCAGGCATTTCACGCCGGCTCCTCCCCCTGCGTGCAGGCATTCCACACCGGTTCCTTCCCCTGCGTGCAGGCATTCCACGCCCGGTTCCTCCCCCTGCTTGCAGGGGGAGGTCAGGAGGGGGTAAGGCTCTTGATCTCCCACCCCAAGCCCCCGCAAACCTCCCCAGCAACACCAACGGCGCGCGGCCATCACGCCACCAGCTGATTTCCAGGATCCGCACATTCCACGCCATGCGGCGCAGCCGATACGCCCGGCCAAACCGCCTTGCTCGCGCAACGAACCTTCCTTGCAACGAAGTAAGGATCTTGAAGGAGAAGACCATGACCACCGCCAGCGTTACCAGCAAAGGCCAGATCACGATCCCGGTTGCCGTGCGTGAGGCCATGCACGTGCGTGCGGGGGATCGGGTGGAGTTCGTGGAAATCGAGCCGGGCCGGTATGAGTTCGTCGCCGCCACGCACCCCGCCACCGCACTCAAGGGCATGTTCGGCAAGGCGTCCAAACCGGTATCGATCGAGCAAATGAACGCCGTGATCGCTGCAGCGGGTGCAGCGGCGAAATGATCGGCCTGGATACCCATGTCCTGGTGCGTTACATCATGCAGGACGATGCAGCGCAGTCGGCCAAAGCCTCGACCCTGCTCGACGCGCCGACCGTCGAGGCGCCCGGCTGGATTTCGATGATGTCCGTGATCGAATTGGTCTGGGTGCTGGGTGCGGCGTATGGTCTGGATCGCGCCCAGCTCACCGAAGCACTGGAAGCCCTGCCGCGCACCAGGGAGTTGATCGTGGAGCGTGCCGAGGTCGTCTGGAAAGCGGTGCGCATTTACCGCGGCTCCACAGCCGATTTCGCCGATTGCCTGATCGCATGCGCCGCCACGCCTGCCGGCTGCGAACACACCATGACCTTCGACCGCGGTGCCGCGAAACATGCAGGCATGCGCCTGATGACCTGAGGTCTGGCCGGATGGCCGGCTGCGGGTGCAGGGCGGGCACCGCCCGCCGGCTCCGGTTTCATGGCAAGCGCGCGGCAAGAGCGGCGGACTGTGTCCGCCCTACGAATCGCGGGTGTAGGGCAGCCACTGCCCGCCGCTTTAGCTGTGTAAAGCCGTCAGTTGTCGCGCAAGACCTGCTGGCTCAGCTCAGTCAGCGATTTCTGCAGTCTGGGGAGGTCGCGTTCCAGCGTTTCCCATACGACATCCATGTTGATGTCGAAATAGCCATGTGCCAGCCGGTTGCGCATGCCGCGCATGCTGTTCCACGCGATCTGCGGGTGCGTCAGCGTGAATTCCGGATATCTGTCCGCCAGCTTCGTTGCCGCTTCGCCAGTGATCGGGATATTCATGACCACAGCTTGCTGCGTTCGTCGATCAGCAAGAAAAGTCGCCTTGTCCATGCCTTCGACATGGCCACACGCCAACTCGATGTCTGATTTTGCTCGTCATCCCAGCGAGGTGACTTTCAATAGTCGAAGGCTGCTCAAGCTGGGATCCAGCGCCTCCAAGCTGTTGAACGCAAAGGCGCTGGATTCCTGCCTTCGCAGGAATGACGAGCAAGAAGTCGGTTGATCAGACCTTCACTAAAGCATGTGGCTTATATAGTCATGTTGCCGAAAACTCCCAGCAGTCACAGTGGAACCGCTTCGCTGACCACCTTGTCGCGGAAGCGTGGTGGAAGATCACCGGGCGTCACCACATCCACGACAACCCCCAGGGATGACTGCAGCACAAACTGGATGGCGCCCATATCCAGCAGCGTGGTTTCCGGTGTCGGGTCGATCAGTAGATCCAGATCGCTGCCCTCCGTATCCTCGCCGCGCATGGCCGAACCGAACAGCCGCGGGTTGACCGCCCGGTGTGCGGCGACCACGCTTCGAATCTCATCGCGTCGGAGTCGGACAATATCGGAGGGTTTCATCGGCCAGCTTCCAGATCGAATCTGCGGTCAAAAGCATACGTCAAAAAAGACGATGCATCGTCCAGGCATGCACGGCGTCTCTTGAAAGGGCGCCCCTTATTGCCCAATACGGCACCAGCACAGTAGGGCGGGCACCGCCCGCCGGCTCCGGTTTCATGGCGAGCGCGCAGCAAGAGCGGTGGACAGTGTCCGCCCTGTGAATCGCGGGTGCAGGGCGGGCACCGCCCGCCACCAAGCCGCGCCTCGATGAAGCCCCGAAACCCCAACCCCGTCCGCAACCCACGCCCGGCCTTCACGCTATGATCCCCTCTCCATCCGGGGGAGCCGCCTGTTGAACCGCCTGAGCATCATCCTGCCCGCCAAGAACGAGGCGCCCGCGCTGACCACACTGCTGCCGCGCTTGCGTGCCACGCACCCGGAGGCCGAGATCATCGTGGTCGATGACGGTTCCACCGACGACACCCGCGGCATCTGCGAGAACGGCGGCGTGCAGTGCCTGTCCTCACCGTACTCGATGGGCAACGGCGCGGCGATCAAGCGCGGCGCCCGCGCCGCCACCGGCGACATCCTGGTGTTCATGGACGGCGACGGCCAGCACGATCCGGCCGACGTTGCCCGCCTGCTGGCGAAACTCGACGAGGGCTACGACATGGTGGTCGGCGCCCGCGACTGGGGCAGCCAAGCCGGTGTGGGTCGCGGCCTCGCCAACACCCTGTACAACTGGCTGGCTACCCGCATGACCGGTCACCCGGTGCTGGACCTCACCTCCGGCTTCCGCGCCGTGCGCGCGGACAAGTTCCGCGAATTCCTGCACCTGCTGCCGAACGGCTTCAGCTACCCCACCACCAGCACCATGGCCTTCTTCCGCAGTGCCTACCCGGTTGCCTACATCCCGATCAAGGCCGCCCAGCGCGTTGGCAAGAGCCACATCAGGCCGATCAAGGACGGCATCCGCTTTCTGCTGATCATCTTCAAGATCGCCACGCTGTATTCGCCGCTGAAGCTGTTCGTGCCGGCGAGCGGGCTGTTCTTTTTGCTGGGGTGCGTGAACTATGCCTGGACCTTCGCGCACGAGGGCCGCCTCACCAACGGCAGCACGCTGATGTGGAGCGCGGCAGTGATCGTGTTCCTGATCGGGCTGGTGTCGGAGCAGATCACGGCGTTGACGTACCGACGTGATGCATGACGGCAGCGATCCGCGCCGAGTGGCGTTGCTGGTGACGCGAAACTTTCCACCGCTGCTCGGTGGGATGGAGAAGGTGAATCAGCATCTGCTGGCTGCACTGCAGCCGGTTTGGCGCACGGCACTGTGCGGACCGTCTGGATGCGCCGGGTATGCCCCATCACAGACCGAAGTGATAGAAAGCAGGGTCAAGCCGCTGCCGATATTTTTGGCAGCGACTTTATGGCGCGCCGTCCGGTTGGCATGGCGCTGCAAGCCGGAATGGGTCATTGCCGGAAGTGGCCTCACCGCACCAATCGCCTGGTTGGCGGCGAAGTGTGTCGGTGGCAGGGCGATCGTCTACCTGCATGGGCTCGACATCGTGGCGCCGAGCCGGGCGTACCAGCGGCTTTGGCTACCCTTCATTCGGCGCTGCGACCTCGTCCTGGTCAACAGCGCCAACACGGCGCGGCTGGCGACAGGTCGCGGCGTGGCAGCTGGTAAATTGCGCGTGCTGCATCCGGGCACCGATTTGCCGACGCTGGATGCTGCCGCGGCCAGCGATTTCCGTCAGCGCCACGGTTTCGCACAGCGCCCTCTGCTGCTTTCTGTCGGTCGGCTGACCGAGCGCAAGGGGTTGGTGGAATTCGTGGCGAAAGCCTTGCCCGCGATTGTTGCCAGGTATCCCAATGCGTTGCTGACGGTGATTGGCGACGAAGCCAGCGATGCGCTGCATGCACGGGCGGGCTCGGAGCGCGAACGCATTCTTGCTGCGGCCCGGATCGCTGGCGTCGAGCAAAACCTGCATTTCCTCGGTCGCTGCGATGAGGCAACCCTCGGCGCGGCGTATCAGGCCGCCGATATGCATATCTTTCCCGTGCGTGACCTGCCTGGCGATGTGGAGGGCTTTGGCATGGTAGCGCTGGAATCGGCAGCACACGGCTTGCCTACCGTTGCCTTTGCGGTCGGTGGGGTGCCCGATGCCGTGCATGACGGGCAGACCGGTATCCTGGTCGAACCTGGCAATTATGTCGCGCTGGGTGAAGCGGTGATATGGCAACTTGCCCAGACGCGCGAAAGTGCGACTATTGCTGCCTGTCGCGAGTTTGCAGCTGGCAAGGCATGGTCGATTTTCGATGAACGTACGCGCAGCCTCCTGGGTACACCGTATGTCTGAGGCTTCATCCAGTGACCAAACCCAGGAGGCTGGTCACAGCACACCAGCGGTGCGCCAGCCCCACGCCGTGCTCGACCTTCCATCGCGGCGCTTCAAAGGCCTGAAGATCGAACGTCTGCTGGATTTGGCCAATCGTGCGCAGCCGATACGTATGCTTGAAGTCGGTACGGGCTCAGGCGGCATCGCCCATTACTTTGGCACACATCCACAGTTGCGCTGCGAGGTGGATGCCGTGGACGTCCATGACAACCGCCTGGTCGCTGAGGGGTACCGCTACCACCAAGTGCACGACACTGGACTGCCATTCGCCAACCAGTCCTTCGACGTCGTGTTGAGCAATCATGTCATCGAACATGTGGGTGACGAACAGGCGCAGCGCGCCCACTTGGCGGAACTGCGCCGCGTGGTGCGCTCTGATGGCGTGGGTTACCTCGCTGTACCCAACCGCTGGATGCTGGTCGAACCGCACTACAAGCTGGTCTTTCTCAGCTGGCTGCCACATGCGTGGCGCACGCAGTATTTGCGTGCGATGGGTAAGGGCGAAATCTATGACTGCGAGCCGCTACGGCTGGGACAGCTGGAGAAGCTGCTCGCAGATGCCGGCTTCAGATATCGCAATCTCTGTGTTGACGCATTGCGGGCCACGTTCGAGATCGAACGCCCCCAGTCAGCGGCGACAAGCGTGCTGCGTAGCATCCCAGATGGATTGTTGATGCCTTGGCGTCGGATCATCCCGACCCTGATCTACCGGTTCTGGCTATGACAACCGCACCAGAAAAAAAAAGAGGATTGAGGGTCTGGCTTCCTGCAATTTGTGCCGGAAGCGGCGCTGATGTGTTCACGTTGCGATTGGCTGACGCACTGGAAAGGGCGGGACATGAACCTCTGCTGCAGTGGTTTGATCATAGTTACGAGTTGATGCCTTGGCGTTTGAAGCGAGTAGAGGCCCCACTGGGCATCGATTTGGTGCATGCCGGTAGCTGGCAGGGTTTCTCGTTCAAACGTTCCGGAATTCCGCTGGTAGTGACCGAGCATCAATATGTCGCCAATCCGGCGTTTGCACCGTATCGCAGTTTGCCACAAGCGCTTTATCACCGTGCTTTCTGTGAGCGCTGGGCCAGGCAGTCTTACCAGGCAGCCGATGCTGTCGTGACCGTCAGTAAATACTGTGCTGCTGCCATGCGAGTTGATATGGTCAAGCCCATCACGGTCATTCATAACTGGGTTGACACCGAACTGTTTTCGCCTGCGTGCACCACAGCTGAGGGGGAGACAGGGCGTGCGGTGGCAGGGCAACCGTTCAAGCTGCTTTTTGTGGGCAACCCTTCGCGCTGGAAAGGCGCCGATTTACTCCCCGCGATTGCGTCAAAGCTCGGGTCTGGATTTGAGATTCATTGCATCAGTGGACTGCGTACAGGATTCAATGTCGAGGAATTACCAAGAAACGTGAAGCTACTGCCGCGCGTGGAACCAGCAAAGATGCCCGCCATCTACCAGTCGGTGGACGCAGCGTTGGTACCTACGCGCTATGAGGCGTTTGGTTACGTTGCCCTCGAAGCAATGGCGTGTGGCTTGCCGGTTGTCGGATTTGCCAGCTCCGGTACGGCCGAAGTCTGCCAGCATGGGAAGACGGCTTTGCTGGCGCCAGTAGACGATCTTGATCAATTGGTTCGTTATGCGAAACAGCTGGCGCAGAACTCGTCGCTATGCGCGCAGCTGGGCGCGGCAGGGCGTCGGCGCGCGGTCGAATGTTTCGGAGAGGCCAGGGCAATTGCAGCCTATGCAAATGTTTATCGATCTGTGCTTGATAAAGGGTCTGCTTTGTGAATGATCGGCTCATGGCGAGTGAATGGCGTATCGACGAGCTGCAAACAGTGGCCACATGCCCTGCATGCGGTGCCGCACCGGGTGAATACCGATACCAGCAATTGCATGACTATCTCGAAAGCGTGCCTGGCGAGTGGTCCCTACGAGATTGCCGCGGCTGCGGCAGCCTGTTCCTTGATCCCAGGCCTACGCCGCAAGCCATAGGCAAGGCATACGCGTCGTATTACACGCATCGTTCGGGTGCGACGACGTATGAGGATGACAATGGTCATTCGTTGCTCTGGAGGCTTGCTAACGGTTACATGAATGCGCGCTATGGGCCGCAGCGGTTGCCTGCAATCGCTGCAGGCCGTTTCATGATTCCGCTGATACCTGCGCTGCGACAGCAGCTCGACTTCTTCTATCGGGGCTTGCCCCGCGTCAAGGGGCGCCTGCTTGATGTGGGTTGCGGCAACGGCGTGTTCCTGCTGCGGGCCAGAGCGGCTGGCTGGAATGTTGCCGGGGTTGAGCCGGATCCACTGGCTGTAGCGACTGCACGCCTGGACGGTTTGGACGTTTTCGAGGGAACACTGGATTCCTTTTGCGATGCGCAACGATTCGATGTGATCACGTCATCGCATGTGATCGAACATGTGCACGAGCCGCGAGCGCTCCTGAAACGCATGTTTGATCTGTTGCGCACCGACGGAACCATCTGGCTCGCCACGCCTAACGTACAGAGCATGGGGCACAGGTGGTTCGGGCGTGCCTGGCGTGGCCTGGAGCCGCCTCGGCATCTCGTCGTATTTTCCGCACAGGCGTTGCGTGGCTTGCTGACGAAAGTTGGCTTCACGGATATCCGCTTCCATCGTCGCGGACGCGGTGCCGCATACATCCTCCGCGCATCCCGTGAATTGGCCCGGCGTAAAAGGAGTGATGCTCGAGGATTGCCGCCGGGCGTGGTGGATTTGATGGCGTCCTTGTCAGCGACTGCCGGCGAAGAATTGGTCATCACTGCCCGCAAGCCATGCTGATGGGCAGGCAGATTACCGGGCTTTTGCTCAACTACCGCGATGCCGTGCGTAGCATTAGCTGCATCCATTCGCTGCTCGGGCAGGGTATCCAGCATGTTGTCGTATGGGACAACTCGGCCGATGGAGGAACCTCTGCAGCGGCGATCGCTGCCGCATTTGTTCATGATGCGCGTGTCGATCTGCATGTGAGTGCTGCCAACCTCGGGTTCGCGGCAGGGGTCAACCGCGGACTGGAGCATTGTCGCCAACGGTATCCGGGCGCCTGGGTGCTGTTGATCAACAACGATGCCCGCTTGCTGCCGGGTGGGCTGACCAAGCTTGTCGATGCGCTTGTTGCGAATAGCAACGCGAGGATCGCCTATCCCGATATCGACCATGCTGGGCGTGTTCTGGGCCCGGCATACTGCCATCGGTTGACCGGCCTGCTGTCGTGGCGGGCGCGCCGCGGCTACTTTCCCTATGCAAGCGGTTGTTGCCTGCTGGTGGCTATCGAGCGGGTCGCTTTGCCGCTGTTCGACGAGGACTTCTTCATGTACGGCGAGGACTGGGAGCTGGGTTGGCGGCTCGCTCAGTTGCCGGATGCGATGGCGTATGTGCACGAAACACTGGTCGAGCATGACGGCTCGGCGAGCAGCGGACTGGGGTCCGCGTTCTACGAGATGCACATGGTCGCCGCGCACCTGATCCTGGCACGCAAGCTTGCACGAAATCGGGTGGAGACAGGCATCCTGCTGGCATCCCGCACGTGCATCCTGGTGGCGCGCGGGGCGATCCGCTCGATCCGCTTCCGTTCGCTGGTGCCGTGCAAGGCTTTGTGGCATGGCGTACGGATAGCATCAGGACGTCGCTAGAAAATCCCGCCCATTGCCACGTGGTTTGCGAGGCGGCGGTGTACCAGCCACCAGCCAATCAGCGCCATGCTTGTTTCGGCGATGACGAGAGCCACGGCCAGTCCGCGGATACCATAATGCGGCGCCAGCGCCAGCATGCTGCCGACCAGAAGCAGGATGCCGGAGAGCTCGAACGCCATACGCTCCAGCGGCTTGCCCAATGCAACCAGCACGGCACCAGCAGCCAGTCGCAGCGAGAGCAAGGGTGCAACCGCGGCCAGCCACGGCATCAACTGGGCCATGGCCACGAACGACGTGCCGAACAACCACGGCAGTAACGGACTGCATAGTGCCAACAACAGTCCACTGGCGAGGCCCCAGGCCAGTGCCAGCAAGGCGATCAGGCCGATCAGCCGCTGCCCTTCCCGGGTGGGTGTGTGCGCGTGTCGAAACAATCGGGGCAGCGATGCCAGCAACATGGCAGTCACTGGCATCACCGTGGCCGCCATAACGCGTGCCGTGGCCGCGTAGATGCCCGCGTCGTGTGCACCAACCAGGCGAACAGCAATGATCTTGTCCAATTCGGAGGGGTTCGCCGCAACCAGATTCATTGCCGCATACGAGGCGCCGTCGCTCAGCTCCTCTCGGGTGGCACGGCGTGGGCGCCAATCCAGTGTCACGAGACGGCTGGTGATCCACAAGCCCAGCAGCAAGCCGAGCAGCGACGCGAGCAGCTGGAAGAAGACATAGGCCGAAAGCCGTTGTCCATCTGGCAAGAGGAAGCAAGGCAATACCGCAAGCACTCTTAGGCCCAGCGGCAGCCATTGCACGCATTGACTCAACGGTACCCGTTCGCGCGCCTGCAAGGCGAAACTCAGCAACATGGTGAACGGCGTCAACAGCAACTCGGCCGCACCCATCGCTAGCAGGACGTGCAGTGGAAGCGCCGGCCGGGTAACAAAGCTGGCAACGACGATATAGAAGGCCAGCAACAGCAGTCCGAACAATACCGTCATCGGCCACGCATAACGCCATACGGCGGCCGTGCCGTTGGCGTCGTGCGCGTTCCGGGCCAACATCACGAAGCCGGCGCCGAAATTGGGCAGCAGGCCCAGCACCACGGCCAGTGAAGCAGCGGCGGCGAAGCTCCCGTAAGCACGCGGTCCGAGCAATCGCGTAAGCAGAACCAGGACCACCGCCTGGGTCATTACCCGCAGCCCGAGCATGACGCTGGTCTGCAGACTGCTGCGCGCGAGTGGGCCTTTCAATGGGTGCTCATTGATGGGACGGGTGCGGACAAATCGGATAGTTGCGTACGCAATTGGTCCAGAGTGTTGGTCAGGCGACCGCCGATATTCAACCGATCCAATCGTTCCAAGGCTTTTTCGGCTTCGGTCTTGCGGCCCCGCGCGGCCAGCATACGAATCAAGGTGATCTGATAGGCGGGTTCGTTCGGGCTGGTCTTCACCGCTTCCTCAGTCATCCGCTCGCCCAGCACATGATCCCCAAGCGCGTTCCATGCGTAGTCGCCATACGTGGCCAACAGGCGAGCGCTGGAGTGGTCATGTGACAGGGCGGCGAGGAAGGTGGCGGTCATCCGCGCGGGAGACAGATTGCAGCGGCGCTCATTCATGCACTGGGTCAGCGCCCCTAACGAACTTTCATCCTGGACGCCTGGCTTATGGGTCCTGAGCTTGATGATCATGCTGTCCCACCACGCCTCCTTGATCGGCAGCCCCATGCGCGCATTCATGAAAATCAGCGCCTGCTCCGGAAGAATCGATGAGTTCGGCAGCGCGGCAGCTTTTTCCAGCGGTGCGTAGGCCAGTTTTGTGAAAGGTGAAGCGGGATCGTAGTGCGAGTAGATGATGTAGGTGCGCCCCAGTTCGTACTGGGCCCGCGGCGACTGTGGTGCGCGCACGGCGAGGTCTTCCGCCAGGCGCAGCGGGTTGCCCCAAGCGTAGGCGGTAAGGGCCGCCAAGACGGTCCAGCAAAGCATCAGCCCGGCCAGCAGCACATATCGCGGCAACGCGAACAGGGACGATTGCGGCATGGCGAGTAGCGGCACGGTCGCCAGCAGTAGACCGAAGCTTGCGAAGTAGTTGCGATGCTCGTAGATCAGCTCCAGCGGCAGGATGGTGCCGGTGAGCAACTGGCAGCTGAGAAACAGTGCGATACCGAGTGCCGCCAGCGGTCTGCAGGGGCGCAGCCACAGCATCAGTGCGACCAAGGCAGCAAGAAAAACGATGCTGACCAACGTGCTCCAGGGGGAGAGCAACCCGGTCGAAACCCGGAAGTCGTCGTGATAGAACGACAGGGCGCTCGGTGTGGGCAGCAGGGTCCACGCGATGTAGTCGACGACAATGCGTGCTTCGCTGAGCAGGCGGGTGCCCAAGGTGAAATCGCGCGCGGCCCAGGTTTCTGGTCTCAGCACACCGGGCAGGAGCCAGGCCAGTCCCGCGATCATGGGCAGGGCGAGCACCAGCAGGAACAGGCCGATCACGCGCAGGTCGGCGCGTTGCGGCGACGACGCATCATGCTGTGCCTGTATTGGCCTGCCGAAACGAAACAGCGCCCATTCGACCAGGAGTGCGTACAGGGGAAGCATCACCGCGGTTTCCTTGGCGAGGATACCGAGGGCTGTCGGTATCGTGATGCTCGCTGCGCACAGGATGAAGCCTCTCCAGGTTTCGCCGCCTGCACGATCCGAGAGGTAGCCGAGCATGCGGCGGCGGCCCGCCACGTAGCCGAGCAACCCCAGCAGCACGAACAGGTTGGCCATGCTTTCCATGCGCTGCACCACGTACAGCACGGCGGTGAGGTTGATCGGCAACAGCATCCAGCCAGTGGCGATCAGTGCCGCAATGAGCGGAGTGCGCAGATGCCGGCCGGAGGGATCGGATCGCAGCAGCGCCATCGACAGCAGATACACCAGCCAGCCGTTCAGCAGGTGGATCAGCAGGTTGGTCAGCTTCATCCAGTACGGATCGAGGCCGGTGGTCAAGTAGTTGACGGCAAAGCTCAGCGAGGCCAGTGGCCGTTTGAAGTCACTCGCCGGTGAGGAAAGTGCAGCACCGACCAGCGACGGGATGCTGGCGTCGTGCGGCTGCACGCCCTTGTTGTCGACGATGTTGGGGTAGTCGTCGAACAGGAAGCCGCCGGAGAGTCCCGGCCAGTAGATGGCCAGGGTGATGGCGAAGGCGCCAAGCAGTGTCAGGAGGCGCCACGGCGGGCGGCGAAGGAGGTCCATCAATCTGACGTGCCTGCTGGAGAGGTGTGGCCGGAAGTATTCATGGAGTCCGCCCTGGCGTCGAGCGCGAGTTGTCGGCGCAGGTGATCCAGCTCGTGGGGCCAGTAGTGCTGGTGTTCGAGTACCCAGGCGTGCAGCCATGGCATGCCGAAGCCGGGCTTCATGGCATTCCCGCGAACCGTTTCGTAGTGGTCGAGCAGACGCAAACCGTGCGACGGGTAGCCAGCACGCCCCAAGGTCGCAGCGGCTTCGAGGGCCATGCCAGGCCGCACCTGCAGGTTGAGCGCACGGGTGAAATCGGCCAGGGCCTCGTCCGGTCGGCCCTGCGCGAGTGCGATCTTGCCACGCAAGTAGGTCAGATCCTGTTGAGGGCCGGCGGCGGACAGTTTTGGGTTATCCAGCCCGGTGTCGATCAGTTGCTGCAGGCCTTGTGCGGTCAGCCCAGGGCATCCGCCCGACATCGCCGCCGGCAGGGTGCGTTCGAACCAGTTGGCGAACAGGGTGCCGGTATTTGGCGTGCCCTGCATGGCGAGCTTCGCTGCGTCGAGATCGTCAGCCGTGATGCCGCCGATCATGCAGCGCGCACCGATCAGGTTGAAAGCGAGTTGCACCTGGTTTGGCTGATCTACGAGCAGTTTTTCCAGGCGACGTACGGCGGCTTGCGGTTGTCCGGCCCGCATCTCGATCTGCGCGGCATTGGTCTGGGCGCGCGCTGAATTGGGGTTGATCGTGGCCCAGAGCAAAGCCTGGCTATGCACGTTGCCCCACAGCTCGGCGCGGGTGTGGGTAATCCAGGCCAAGCCTAGCGGCAGAGCCAGCATCAGGGTGTACTTGAGTAGTCGCAGCTTGCGCGCATTGGCCAGCCACAGGCCGAGTGGCCAGAACATCAGCAAGGCAGGCAGGTAGTTGCGGTGCTCGAAATAGAGCTCCAGCGGTATCGAGGTGGATTCCAGCAACTGGCCGGCGAAGTAGAACAGTATCGCCAAGGCGAGTGCGGGATATCGCCGGCGTTGCCACCAAGCCAGTCCGATCAAGCCGAACACGGCCAACATGGCGGGTAGAGTGGTGATTGGCTGCAGCCACGAGATCGAGGCGACGTACTGGTCGTTGAACAGGCCGCTGGAGAACGGGCGCGGCAGCCACAGTAGCTGGAGGTAATCCAGTAACACGCGCGGCTCGGTGAGCAGGCGCTGGCCGATGCTCCACGGGCGATTGCCTACCGGGCCACCAGTCAACATGCCGTTGATACCGACCCAGCACAGGTAAGAGAGGAGGGCGATGGTAGGGATGGCGCCGAACAATATCAGAGTGAGGCGATGTGCCTGCTTGGCGCGATCGAAGACTATAGGGTGCCGCGGTGCGAGCACGATCGCCTCGACCAGCAAGGCGAGCACCGGCAGCAAGGCGCCGTTGGCCTTGGCCAACACCCCCAGCATCGTGAAGCCTCCCAAGCCTAGCATGCTCCAAGTCAGGCCGGCCGCGGTTTTGCCCTGGGTCAGCAGGTGGCGGCCATGCAGCCAGAGCAGCAGGCCGGCCATGGTGCAGGTGGCAGGTAGCATGGCCTCGCGTTGCACGATGTACAGAGTGGTGGAAACCAGCAGGGGATGCAGCAGCCAGAGCGCGGCCCCCAGCACGGCGGCTGTCCGGCTGCGCCGATCTTCATGGCCCAGCAGGCGACCCAGTCGGGCCAGCAAGACGCAGAGCAGGATCCCATTGAGTAGGTGCAGGACCAGGTTGGTGCGCTTGAGCGAGAACGGATCCGCGGGCCAGTCATGGGTGTCAAGCAGGAACGTCAGTAGCGTCAGTGGGCGCCCCGTGGGGTCGGCGATGCCGGAAGTGATGTAGCGCCAGAATGTCGGCCAGTTGTCCACCGGACCGCTGGCTCCCAGCGTCGGCAGGTTACCGAAATCGTCGAACAGAAAACCGCCGTGCAGGCCCGGGCGATAGGCCCAGATGGCGATGGCGAGAGTCACACCAGTGAGTAGCAGGTTCAGCAGAGTGCCAGCACGAGATCGCATAACGGTTCCAGGTCAAAAGAGAAGGGCCGCACAGGGCGGCCCTTCGGGATCATCGCTTGAAGAATGCGATTACTTACGGCACGAGGTCGGCAGGTACTTCACGTTGATAGTGGTGTATGTGGTGTTCGCACAGGTCCACTCGGTCGAGCCGGCATGGGTGATCGCCGACAGGCCGAAGAACAAGCCAGAGATGTTGGTGTTTGCTTTGTTGCCGAATGTTACCTTGATGATGCCGCGATTACTGGTGGCATCAACTGAGGTCACATACTTGCCCTTAATGTCGGTCGCGAGAGGAAGGCCGGCCGATGCCTGGACACCAGGGAATGAGCCAAGGTTGGAGTAATACTCGGAGATCGCTGTCTTGGAGCCATCAGCCAAGGTCGCAGCTTCAGACACCTGCGAACGAACCAAGTAGTCCTGGTAGGCCGGGATGGCGATCGCGGCGAGGATCGCGATGATCGCGACCACGATCATCAGTTCGATCAGGGTAAAGCCTTTCTGCACGTTCTTCATGGTGGTTCCTCTGTTTTGGTTAGCTAACCGTGTGATGCCCCCTGAACCCCGGTCCCGTAATCCCCCTAGGCGGGATCGGACCCCATTCGCATGGTCGGAACGACCAGGAAGCTCGCGGCAAAGTCAAGCAGTATGTATGCCACGTTTGCCGCAGGTGTATTCCCTCATACATGTAGGCGCTGGGATTGTGCCCGTCGTCACGAAAGCCCGCAAGCAGTGCCGAGGATGCCCTCGTGGATTCGAAAATTGTGATCCATGTGCTGCGATGCCGGCCTGTCCCGAACAGGCCGAAAGTGACGTTGGTTGTCAGTTTATGTATGTGCTGTGGCGATTCGTGCTTGCGGCTACTGGCGGCAGGAAGAGGGTAGGTACTTCGGATCCAGCGTACTGGCTGAGCAAGACCAGGCGATGCTGCCGGCGTGGGTGACGGGTGAAAGCAGCAGGTATATGCCGCCGCCGTTGATATGGGTGTTGGCTTTGGTTCCCTGATAGAGCACCTTGATGGCGCCACCCGTCACGTCTACGTTGGATACATAACTGCCCCCAATCGATGTATTTTTGGCGAGGCCTGCAGACTGGTTGTTTGATGGGAACCGCCCGGTGTTGGAGACGAAATCCCATACCGCGGACTTGGCTCCGTCCGCCAGGCTCATGCCCTCGGTGACCTGGGTACGAATCAGGTAGTCCTGATAAGCCGGTATGGCGATAGCAGCGAGGATCGCGATGATCGCCACGACGATCATCAGTTCGATCAAGGTGAAACCGGCGGAAATACGCTGGCGCAGCATGGTGGACTCCCCTGTGAGTACACCGGGACACGCACGTTTTGTACCAATAGTAATTTGACAATGTGCGCTTCATCACGCTTGCGGCGAGCGAGGGCAATCTTTCTCCGAGAGCTCTCTACATGGCAGCGTCGAGGGTGCCTTGCTTGTTGGCGCGCATGTGCTTCAGCCGGGCGGTAATCCACCAACATGTAGTGACGACCAGCAGCATCTCAAACGATCGGAAGGGTATGGAGTAGCGCGGTTCGGCTTGCAATGTGGTGTAGACCAATGTTGCAAACGTCAGCATGCAGATCACCGAAATCAGCGAGGTGTAGCCAGCTGGTGTGTTCTGTCCGTGCGACCCAGGTCGACACAGCCACGCCACTGGCAAAGCTGCCAGCGCCAATAGCAGCAGGGGCAAGTTGAGGGTGCGACAAATGGCGGCCAGCGCGATCCAGGGAGAGCTGACCTGGAACGGTGCGTTTGCGGTTGGGTATACATAGAGGTCGCCTTGCCCGATGACGACATCCCAGCCCCATAGCTCTCGCGGCTTTTCAAACAGGTACCAAGAGATATAGCGCCAAGGATGCTCGCCGAAACGCCGCACGATTGTTTTGGCGCCATCCGCAGGTGAGGCCAGTAGTGCTGCGTACTCTTCATCGACCGCGCGCAGTGTGTCGCGCGTACTTGCTCGCGTGATGGCATCGCCAAATATCGATTTCCGGTACGCGTCGTGGTAGTTCGGCCACGCGCCTTGTACGAAATTCTGCAATGCGCGGCCCTTCGACGAGTCGCCGGCAGGTGGAATGGGAAGCTGCATGTTGCGGACGGCCCAAGCCCCTGGCAGCAGCAATGCTCCTACTGCCAGCGCCACGCAAATTTTTCGTGGCGCCAGTTTGCGCCAAGCCAGGAAACCTGCCAGCAGCAAGCCGAACGGAAGCAGCACGGCATTGGTCAACGCCGCCGCGCCCAGTGCCAGGCCCGCAACCGCCGCCAGCCATGTGCTTCTGCGCACGCATGCTTGGGCAAGCAGCAGTAGCCCGAGCGCGCACAGGAACCCGAACAGCGTTTCGGTGAGCAGATAGCCATTGATGGTGATGCTGTGCGGCCAGACCGCCATAAGCAGGCCACTGGCGATGGCCCAACGTGTTGGCAGCCAGTATTTGCCCAATTGGGTGGCCAGGGTGACTGTCAGTGCACCCAGTAGTGCCTGGCACAACAGGACGGCGGCGTACCACATATCTCCCGCGCCAAGCACCTTCATCCAGAGCGCGAGAAAGAAGGGGTAGGCCGGGTCGCGATAGTTGTCCGGGTGGAGTATCGCGGCATCCGCGGCATCCTTGGCGAAGACACCGTGGTGTACGAGGTTCCATGCGTACGCGAAATATTGCGTAGCATCTCCTCGTACCGGGTTCAGCACCAATGCTGTGCTTACGTAGTACCAGCGTAGCGCGAGGGCAAAGACTGTAATGGCCGATAGCGCCAACAACCAAGGCCAATGTTTTTCTGGGGTTGGAGCAGGAGTGTCCATGCGTCGCTATCTGCGGTTGGCCGAGTCCTAGTATGCATGGCCTTGAATCGCCGCGGGTTCTCCGGAGGCTGTTTGTTGCGAGTCAGGCTGCCTCGGCGAGGGCTGTGTTCGCTTTGTGAGCTCGGCAATCCAGGCAGGCAGCAAGGTGCAGGCTAAGGTTGTTACCTCTCAATGAGAGCGACTTGTCGTCGGTGGCACTGCGTCGCCCAGGGAGGGTTGCGGGCGATGCGCATCGAGCGTGGCAATGATGCCGGCGCCCAGGTCGGGTGCCATCGCCATGGCTTGCAGGCATTCGTCGCGATACCGATCATCGTGCAGCAACGCCAGTCCCCGGTCGAAGTAGTCATAGATGGACCGGCCGTAGGCGGCTTCCGCTTTTTCCAGAGCCGTCGCCGGTATCGGACCCCAGGCTTTGATCATCATGGCCAGGTCGATCAGGTCGCGGCTCATCTGCGAGCGGTCCAACGCGCGGTCAGTGTTGGCGAGCAGCTTTTCGGCATACATGTCGTCACGATGGAGCACGGGCACGGACAGCTCGGGATCGAGCGCGCCATCCACGTCGATGCGCCCCTCCAGAACGAACTCGACCCTTACAGGCGCGTCATCGATTTCCAGGAACGTGGAAATCTTGTCCCGTTGCGTGCGCACGTCGCGCAGATGTTTTACCGGAGAGCGGAGGACCGTGCCCAGCGTGGGTGGCGTGATGGTATTGCGTAGCAGCCGGTAGCCAGCCTTGTCAGAACACAGGAAGTCGACGTCGACCGACTCGCGGTATTCGCCCAGCTTGAGCGCGATGGCGGTGCCGCCGCCGAAGTAGCACTTCGCCCGCGCCAGCAGGTCGCCGTCCATGGTGCGAAGGAGCTTCGCAATCTTCTGATGGTGCGGCCGCTCAAACATGCAGGATTCCTTGTCCGTACTTGCCCACCAGCCGCCGCAGCAGGCTGCGTTCGTGTGCGGTCATCTGATCGGCGTCGACCAGGTCCCAATGGCGCTCGTAGAGTGCCAGCGCATCGCGCTCGGCGATCATGTCCGCGCCGGGCCGGTTCCAGGTCAGCCGCATGAGTTGGGGATACTCCGCAATCCGGACCTCGGCCGGCTTGACCGTCGGTACCAGGTCGAGCGCATCCATGGTTGCGGCATAGGCAGCCAGCGCCACACCCGGTTTGCCCTGTTCGACCTGGATCAGTTTCTGTCGGCCAATGCCGGCGCGACGGGCCACTTCGATCTGGGTCAGGCCCAGCTGCTTGCGCTGGGCACGCAAGCTTGCGCCGAGTTGGCGCGCAAGTCGTGCGAATGGTGCGTCTTTCATCATGTCGCGAATATAGGACATTTGACGGCACGTGTCGCGAATATGCGACATGGTGGCCGCCGCCAACGCCGGGTGCGTTGGTCGTGCCAGATGGGCACGGGCCGCTGGCTTCCCTTCGGGCTGAAAAGCATCACGGCTGAAGCTTTTCAGTGGAGATCACGCTGCGCGCGGGTGGATGCGGGCCAGTGCGTCGCCGAGTTCGCGGCGTACTGTTTCCAGCTCGAACCGCTTTTGCAGGTTGATCCATACGTCCGCTGTCGTGCCGAAGTAGCGAGCGAGGCGCAGGGCGGTGTCTGCGGTGATGCCGCGCTTCTCGTTGGCGATGTCGTTGACGCGTGCCGGCGTGACGCCGATGGCACGGGCGAGCGCGTTGCTGGAAAGCGCCAGCGGCAACATGAATTCCTCACGGAGGATTTCGCCGGGGTGGACGGGGCAGCAAGGTGGAGGCCATTGTCGTTGTCTCTTTAGTGATAGTCGGTGATTTCGACGTCGTAGGCGTTACCGCTCTTCCAGCGGAAGCAGAGGCGGAACCGATCGTTCACGCGAATGCTGTGCTGTCCTGAGCGGTCACCCTTGAGTGCTTCCAGGCGATTGCCCGGCGACAACGCGTGCATGGCAAGATCCACACTGATCTGTACGGCACGGCTCAAGTTGAACACGACAATGTCCTGCAGACCGGGATTGCCGGCCGGGTAGCCACATCGGCAGGGCACCGTTCGCGCACCCGGACCAGGCAGCAGCGGAGCGAATCGAGTTTGCGTGTGACGATCAGCCGATCCATGCGTGTCGGCGCTCGCCGAGCGTCCGTTCGACGTAGGGCATGAAATCTTCCATGGCGTACACGTGCCGCTGCATGAGTCCGGTCATTCCGGCCGCTTCGCCGCGGATCATTCTGCCGTGCTTGAGTATCTGCCCGAGCAGTGGCTCGCCTACGGTCTGCAGGTCGATCAGGTCCACGGGGCGACCAGTGGCGACGGCGAGGTCGGCAGCCAACTGCCAGTGACTGAACCACGGATGGTGGCGGATGCGCGATGGGGCTTGCCACGGTGCTGGCTGGGGTCTGTCGTGTTGCAAATGCGCTATAAGCGTTTACATTTGCATAAATAATGCAACATGCTGCCGTCCATGACCAAGCCTCCGCTCAATCACGAAAAGCAGATACTGGCGCTGGCACGCAAGCAGCCGCTACTGCGCGCGCGCGATCTGGCGGCACATGGGCTGCCCACGATGACGCTGAGCCGGCTGGTGGCGGCTGGCAAGCTGCAACGGGTGGCGCGCGGGGTATACAGCCTGCCGCAACGCGCGATCAGCGCGCACCGTTCACTGGCCGAGGTGGCGATTCGCGTGCCGCGCGGGGTGGTGTGTCTGCTGTCGGCGCTGCGCCTGCACGGGATCGGCACCCAGGCACCGTTCGAGGTGTGGCTGGCTATCCCGCAAACCATGCCGACGCCGCGACTGAAGCAGCCGGCGCTGAGGGTAGTGCGCATGTCGGGTAGTGCGTTGAGCAAGGGAATCGAGCAGGTCGACGTGGATGGTGTCGCCGTGTCGGTGTTCAACCTGGGCAAGACGGTGGCGGACTGCTTCAAGTACCGCAACAAGATCGGTCTGGACGTGGCGCTGGAGGCGCTGGGTGAGGGCTGGCGCGCGCGCCGGGTAACGATGGACGAGCTGTGGCACTACGCCACTATCGACCGCGTGCACAACGTGATGCGGCCGTATCTGGAGGCGCTGGATGCGTAAGCCAGGCGGCATGGGGCGGTGTGCATGAGCCGAAACGTGGCCGCCTCGGTACGTGCCCGGCTGAAAAACCGGGCCGACGCCACGCAAGAGGATTACAACCTGCTGCTGACGCGCTACGGACTGGAGCGGCTGCTGTACCGATTGTCGGTGTCGCCGCACGCGCCGAATTTTCTGCTCAAGGGGGCGTTGCTGTTCCTGCTGTGGCATGAGCTGCCGCATCGGCCTACCCGTGACGCAGACCTGCTCGGCTTTGGGATCGTTACCGGGGGCTGCTTTGAAGTGGAGGGGAATTCACCACGCAAAAGACGGGTTCCTGCCGGTGATTACCTGGACAAAACTTGCCTGAGAAAACTCTGGCGCTTACCGTCACCGCTTTGACCACCCAAGGAACCACCCCATGAGACCTCTGATTGCCGCGCTGCTGCTCGCGCTGGTGGCGGCGCCCGCGATGGCGGGCGACGTCGTGGACACCAGCTTCGTCAAGGCCGAGGGCACGCACGCCTTCAACGTGCGCGACCTGGTGATGATGGATCGGGTCAGCGACCCGCAGCTGTCGCCGGACGGGCGCTATGCGGCGTTCGGCGTGCGCAGCACCGACTACGCGGCGAACAAGGGTGTCAATGCGGTCTACGTGCTGGACTTGGCCAAAGGCGGCCAGCCGGTGAAGGTGGTGAAGAAGGGCGGCTCGGCGCGCTGGTCGGCGGATGGGCGCAGCCTGTATTTCGTGGCGCCGGCCAAGGACGTGGCGCAGTTGTGGCGGGTGGACCTGGGCGGCAAGGGCGGGTTGAACCTGGCGACGCACGCCACGCCAGTGCAGGTCAGTCACGGCGTGCTGGACCTGGGCGGCTACAAGCTGTCGCCGGACGGCAAGCAGGTGCTGCTGTCGTATGAGGTGTTCACCGACTGCGCCACGCTGGCATGCACCCAGCAGCGCGTCGACGCGCGCACGAAAGACAAGGCCAGCGGCACGCTGTACGACAAGCTGTTCGTGCGGCACTGGGATACCTGGGCCGACGGCCGGCGCAACCAGCTGTTCGTGGCCCGCTTCAACGGCAAGGGCCAGCTTTCCGATGAGCCGAAGCTGCTGAGCCGCGGCCTCGACGGCGACGTGCCGAGCAAGCCGTTCGGCGATGAGGGCGAGTTCAGCTTCGCGCCGGATGGCAAGACCGTGTACTTCAACGTGCGCATCGCCGGCCGCAGCGAGCCGTGGTCGACCAACTTCGACGTGTACAGCGTGCCGGTAGATGGTTCGGCTGCACCGAAGAACCTCACCGCCGACAACAAGGCCTGGGACGCCTACCCGGTGGCCTCGCCGGATGGCAAGACGCTGTACTACCTGGCGATGAAGACCCCGGGCTTCGAGGCCGACCGCTTCGCAATCATGGCGCTGGACCTGGCCAGCGGCAGTCGCCACGAAGTCGATCCGCACTGGGACCGCTCACCCGGCGGCCTGGCGATTTCCGCCGACGGCAAGACCCTGTACGCCACTGCCGACGACAACGGCCAGCATCCGCTGTTCGCGATCGATGCGACCAGCGGCAAGGTCAGCCAGCTGGTCGGCGAGGGCACGGTGGGCGGCTTCTCGCTGGCCGCCGGCAAGCTGCTGCTGAGCCGCGACGACCTGAAGCGACCGGCCGACGTCTATCTTGCCGCCGCCGACGGTAGCGGTCTGAAGCAGGTCACCCGTTTCAATGCGGCGGACCTGAAAAACGCGAAAGTGGGCGACGCCGAGTTCTTCACCTTCAAGGGCTGGAACAACGAGACCGTGCAGGGCTACGTGGTGAAGCCGGTCGACTACAAGGCAGGGCAGACCCACCCGGTCGCCTTCATCATCCACGGCGGCCCGCAGGGCGCGATGAGCAACGGCTGGAGCTATCGCTGGAACCCGCAGACCTACGCCGGCCAGGGCTTCGCGGTGGTGACGGTGAACTTCCACGGCTCTACCGGCTATGGTCAGGCGTTCACCGACTCGATCTCTGGCGACTGGGGCGGCAAGCCGCTGGAAGACCTGAAGCTGGGCTGGAAGGCTGCGCTGGACAAATACAGCTTCCTCGACGGCGACCGCGCCTGCGCGCTCGGCGCCAGCTACGGCGGCTACATGACCTACTGGATCGCCGGCGTGTGGAACCAGCCGTGGAAGTGCCTGATCGACCATGACGGCGTGTTCGACACCCGCGCCATGTACTACGACACCGAGGAGCTGTGGTTCGAGGAGCGCGAGAACGGCGGCACCCAGTACGAGCACCCGGAGAACTACGAGAAGTTCAACCCGCTCAACCACGTCAAGGACTGGCGCGTGCCGATGCTGGTGATCCATTCGGCGAAGGATTTCCGCATCCCCGACACCCAGGGCCTGGGCGCGTTCACCGCGCTGCAGCGCCGCGGCATCCCCAGCCAGCTGCTGCACTTCCCCGACGAGAACCACTGGGTACTGAAGCCGCACAACAGCGTGCAGTGGCACGACGCGGTGAACGCCTGGCTGAAGCAGTGGACGGCGAAGAACGCTCCGAAAGCCGCCTCGCACTGAGCGAGGTGGTGTTGATGAAAACGGCGGCCTCCGAGCCGCCGTTTTTGTTCCTCCCCCTGCAAGGCAGGGGGAGGTTAGGAGGGGGTGGCTCCGGGCTGGCGAAGAAGATCAAGAGCACCCCACCCCAACCCTCCCCTGCGATGCAGGGGAC
>NZ_JBYTEM010000022.1:29666-72246 GCF_058789735.1 Rhodanobacter sp. FW106-PBR-R2A-1-15
GGAGGGAGCAAAGCCGCGGCGATGCAGGTTCTCGGTTCCTCCCCCTGCAAGGCAGGGGGAGGTTAGGAGGGGGTGGCTCCGGGCTGGCGAAGAAGATCAAGAGCACCCCACCCCAGCCCTCCCCTGCGATGCAGGGGAGGGAGCAAAGCCGCGGCGATGCAGGTTCTCGGTTCCTCCCCCTGCAAGGCAGGGGGAGGTTAGGAGGGGGTGGCTCCGGGCTGGCGGGAAGATCAAGAGCACCCCGCCCCAACCCTCCCCTGCGATGCAGGGGAGGGAGCAAGGCGTGCGGCTTCAGGTTGGCTTCTCCTGCCTGGGCCTTCCCTCATGCGACGACTGGCAGGTGGCGGAAGGCATGCAGTACGATCAAGGCCGTTGCACGGGCCAAGCCTTGGTTACAGGAACGTCAGTCATGTTGCTCGATGCGCTGCACGCACAGAAGGACGCGATCCATGCCGCGTGCTGTCAATATGGTGCGCGGCGGATTCGTGTGTTTGGTTCAGTGGCTCGGGGCGAGGAGCGGCCGGACAGCGACATCGATTTCCTGGTCGATTTTCCCCGGGGTTATGACTTGTTCGCACAACGCCTGCCGCTGGCCGAACGGTTGGCCGAGATTACCGGGCGCCGGCTGGATGTCGTTCCTGAGCACGAGTTGAACCGCCATATTCGAGCGCGCGTGCTGCAAGAGGCGGTCGATCTGTGAGTGAGGCATGACAGGCCTATGCCAGACATATTCTGGATACCATCGGAAAAATCGACCGTATCCAGCAGCGCGGTGACCTGACGCGTGACGAGGTGCTGTACGACGCCAGTCTGCGCAATCTGCAAACCTTGTCGGAAGCCACCCAGCAGTTGCCCGAGGTCGTCAAGGCCCAATATCCGGCCATTCCCTGGAAGCAGTTTTCGCAACATCCTGGTGCACAACTATCTGGGTGACATCGATGCGCAGACTGTGTTGATGGTGGTGCAGCAACACCTCCCACCCCTGGAGTCCGCTGTGCGCGAGATGCTCACGGCAAATCCTGCCGACGAGGCGTAGCTCGTCCGAGCGCTCTTTTTGTGGAGCATGACAGGGTCAAAAGCGCCCCACCCTCCGCAAGGGATTCCCTTCGGTCACAGCCCTCCCCTGCGATGCAGGGGAGGGAGCAAGGTTGCAGGGGTTTGGCCCCTCCCCCTGCACCGCAGGGGGAGGTTGGGTGGGGGTGCTCTTCTGGACTTTCGGTTAGTTTCGTAGGGCGGGCACCGCCCGCCGCCGCTGTCGGGGCGCATGGCCAGGTGGAGAGCTGGCGGGCGGTGCCCGCCCTACCTGGTGGGGAAAAGCGTCAGCGCAGCAGCGCGCGCAGGCGGCTGCGGGTGAAGGCGCCGAGGCGGAGTTGTTCGCACAGGGCTTCGAGCTGGTCGGGTTGGCGAGGTTGGCGCTGCAGCGTTTCGACAGTGCTGGCCCCCGGAGCATCCAGCGCAATGCGGGTGAGTCGGCGATACAGCCGCGCCTGTTCGGCGTGCTCGCGCAGCTTCGCGGCGCAGGTGGCGGCGCCGCGCAGGCGCAGGAAGGCGACTTCGTCGACGCGGTCGAGCAGGGCGTCGAGACTGCCGAAGTGGCTGAGCAGGGCGGCGGCGGTCTTGGCGCCGACGCCGGGCACGCCGGGGATGTTGTCCACGCTGTCGCCGCACAGCGCCAGGTAGTCGGCCACCTGGTGCGGGTGCACGCCGAGTTTCTCGTGCACGCCGGCCGGCCCCCAGCGTAGGCCGCGGGCGTAGTCCCATTGCTCGTCGTGCTCGCCCAGCAGCTGGCCGAAGTCCTTGTCGGCGGAAACGATCACGCTGCGCCAGCCCTGCGCGCGCAGGTTCCACACGGTGCTGCCGATCAGGTCGTCGGCCTCGAAACTGTGGTCGATCATCAGGTGCACGCCGAGCGCCTCGGTGATCGCGCGGCACTGCACGAACTGCCGCTCCAGGTCGGGCGGCGGCAATTCGCGGTTGGCTTTGTACGGCGGGTAGATCGCGTTGCGGAACGAGCTGGTTAGCGAGGCGTCGAACGCCACCGCGACGTGTTCGGGCTGCACGCGTTCCAGCAGTTCGCACAGGAAGCGGGTGTAGCCGTGCACTGCGTTGACCGGGTGGCCGTCGGCGTCGAAGAACTCGTCCGGCATCGAGTGCCAGGCGCGGAAAACGTACATGCTGCCATCAATCAGATGGACGGCTGGACGTCCGTTCACCGGCGCGCTCACGGTGCCCACGTGGAGAGCAACTCCTCCAGCGCCGGGCGCTCGCGATCGGGCACGTCGATCTGCGGCGTGCCGAGGTGGACGAAGCCGACCACGTGCTCGTTGTCGGCCAGACCGAGGACGCCGGCTGCCTCGCGGTCGTAGGCGGCCCAGCCGGTCAGCCACTGGCCGCCGTAGCCCAGTGCGTACGCGCCGAGCAAGATGTTGTAGGCGACGTTGCCGGCGCACAGCTTCTGCTCGATCTCGGGCACCGTGCTGTCGGCGTGCAGGCGTGCGACCACCGCGATCACCAGTGGCGCGAAGGTATAGCGGGTGCGCTCCTTCTCCAGCTTGGCTTCGGACATCTCCGGGTGATTGCGGATGGCGATCGCCGCCAGCCGCTCGCCGAACGCCAGCTTCGCCGCGCCTTCAAGGCGGATCAGCCGGAACGGCACCAGCCTGCCGTGGTCGGGCACGCGGATCGCCGCTGCCAGCAACTCGTGCAGGGTGGCCTCGTCCGGCGCCGGCTCGCCGAGCTGGCGCGAGGGTACGGAATGGCGTTGCTGAAGCAGGGACAGGGCAGCGGACATGGAGCGGTACTTTCGCCGGGGAATGCCCATGCTAGCCGGCGCGGCCGTTCCGCGCGAACCGTCAGGCCGACAACGGCAACTTGAACGAGCCGGGCAGCAGGGCGGCCACGCTGGTCTGCTCGGTATCGCCGTGCAGGTTCGCCAGCAGCACCGGCATGGCGTCGCCGCACAGTTCGGCCATCACCTGGCGGCAGGCGCCGCAGGGGCTGACCGGCGCATCGCTGTCGGCGATCACCGCGATAGCGGCGAAGTCGCCGGGGCGGCAGCCGGCGGCGATGGCATTGCACAGGGCGGTGCGCTCGGCGCAGTTGCACAGGCCGTAGGAGGCGTTTTCCACGTTGCAGCCGCTGAAGCGGCGGCCGTCGCGGGTCAGCAGGGCGGCGCCGACCAGGAAGTTCGAATACGGCGCATAGGCCTGTTCGCGCGCGCTGCGCGCCAGGGCCAGCAGGTCGTGGAAAGCGTCGGGCATGGCGGGCATCGGGATCTCCGGCGATGACCCCGGCCAGTCGCTGCCGGCGGGCCAGCTTACTCTTTCGGATCGGTTCGGATCAAAGGCCGCCACTGCCGCTAAGATGGCCGGACCACTGCCGAGGGGACAGCACCATGCCGATCACTGTAGCCGCCCTGCGTGAGACCGCCGCCGGGGAGCGGCGCGTGGCGATCACGCCCGAGATGGCGAAGAAACTGCGCGGCAAGGGCCTGCGCGTGCTGCTGGAACACGACGCCGGGCGTGCCGCGGGTTTTCCTGACGCCAGCTATGCCGAGGCCGAGTTCGCCGATGCCGCCAGTGTGCTGGCGCAGGCCGACGTGCTGGCCTGCGTGCTGCCGCCGGACGATGCGGTATTCGCCGGCCTGCGTGAAGGCAGCGTGGTGGTCGGCCAGTTGCGTCCTTACGGCGCGACCGCCCGCATCGCCGCGCTGACCGCACGCAAGCTCACCGCGTTCTCGCTGGAGCTGCTGCCGCGCACCACCCGCGCCCAGGCGATGGACGTCTTGAGCTCGCAGGCGGCGGTGGCCGGTTACCGCGCCATGCTGATCGCGGCCGAGGCCTCGCCAAAGTTTTTCCCGATGCTGACCACCGCTGCCGGTACCATCCGGCCGTCGAAGGTGCTGGTGATCGGCGCCGGTGTGGCCGGCCTGCAGGCGATCGCCACCGCGCGCCGGCTCGGCGCGCAGACCGAGGGCTACGACGTACGCCCGGAAACGCGCGAGCAGGTGGAATCGCTGGGCGCGAAGTTCCTCGATCTTGGCGTCAGCGCCGCCGGCAGCGGCGGTTACGCGCGCGAGCTGTCGGCGGAGGAACGCGCCGCGCAGCAGCAGGCGCTGGCCGAGCACCTGAAATCGTTCGACGTGGTGGTCAGCACCGCGGCGGTGCCGGGGCGGCCGGCACCGAAGATCCTCGGCACGGCGATGGTCGAGGGCATGAAGCCGGGTGCGCTGATCGTCGACCTGGCCGCCGAGAGCGGCGGCAACTGCGAGCTGACCCGGCCGGGCGAGCGCGTCGAGCACGGCGGCGTGGTGATCCTGGGCCCGCTCAACCTGCCGGCCGGGGCGCCGCTGCATGCATCGGAGATGTACGCGCGCAACGTGTTCAACTTCCTGGAACTGCTGCTGCACGATGGCGCGTTGAAGCCGGATTTCGACGACGAGCTGGTGGCGAAGAGCTGCCTCACTCACGCCGGCGAGACGCGCTTCGCCGTTTCGTAGGGCGGGCACGGCCCGCCGCTCTTGCCGTCACATGCCGGCGGGCAGTGCCCGCCCTACGTACTTCGCGGCACCGTAGGGGCAGCGCCCAAACCCGTTTGTAGGAGCCCGCTCGCGAGCGATGCCTTGAAGGCCGGGATTCGGGATTCGGGATTCGGGATTCGCAAGAGCAGAAGCATCGCCCGCGAGCGGGCTCCTACAGGTTTCGGGGGGCCTGGAAAAATCAGGGGTGGCCTGGAGCACCCGGCGGCGGCCGGTCGTGGCCGTGGTGCTCGTCCCAGTGCAGGCGTTCGGCGGGCGGCAGCGCGTGCCATTCGCGGATCAGTTTCTCGCGTTGATCGGGCGGCAGCTGCTGGAAATGCTCGAAGGTGGCGTGCAGCCGCTCGCGCTGCTGCGGCGGCAACTGGTGGAACTTGTGCATGTTCTCGCGTGCCTGGCGCCGTTCGTCCGGCGTCATCTGCTGCCAGCGGGTGATGTGCTGGCGGATTTCCTCGCGCCGTTCCGGCGGCAGGGTAACCCAGTGCTCGGCGCGCTGGAGCATGCGCGACTGCTTGCGTGGCGACATGCTGTCCCAGGTTTTCTGCAGCGGCGCCAGCACCTCGTGCTGGCTTGAGTCGAGGCTGCTCCACGGGCGCGGCGCCGGCATGTCGCCAGCGGGCGGCGGCGATACTGGCGCCTCCTGCGCATGCAGCGATGGCGTCGCAACGCCGCCGAGCAGGGCGGCCAGCAGCAGCGGCAGGAGCGGGCGGAGAATTCGGATCATGGCTCAGCGGGCCGCCGTATGGTTACCGGTGGAGGCCAGCCAGCCGTAGAAATCGAGGTTCTGGTAGAGGTTCGGGTCGGCCTTGTCGGCGTCAGGCGGCAGTTCGGTGTCCACCTCGTCGATGCTGCCGGCGGCGTGCAGCGTGGTAGGGGTGTGCTGCGGCAAGGGCTGCTGCCACACCATCACCGCCGCCAGCGCGATGACGGCGAACGCACCGGTGGGGATCAGCCAGCGCACGGCGCGGCGCGCCGGGGTCTGCGCGGTTTCCAGCGCCTGTCGCCGTGCCGCGCGCAGGCGTCCGGCCGTGCCCGGGTCGATGCGCTGCGCAGCCTCGCGCCAGAGTTTGCGGGCGTGCTGTTCGAGCTGCCGGTCGGGCCCGCCGTTGTCG
Source organism: Rhodanobacter sp. FW106-PBR-R2A-1-15 (assembly GCF_058789735.1). Taxonomy (NCBI): domain Bacteria; kingdom Pseudomonadati; phylum Pseudomonadota; class Gammaproteobacteria; order Lysobacterales; family Rhodanobacteraceae; genus Rhodanobacter; species Rhodanobacter sp. FW106-PBR-R2A-1-15. The sequence goes on from NZ_JBYTEM010000022.1 coordinate 35,313, forward strand.
TGTCTGCTGTTATCGGGCCTGCTGCTATCGGGCGAGTTCATCGCCAGTCCTCCAGTTGGTCGCGCAGGTGGTGCATCGCGCGCGACAGATGGGTTTTCACGCTGCCCTCGGAGCAGCCCATGGCGCGGGCGGTTTCGGCCACGTCCAGCCCTTCCAGCATGCGCAGCATGAACGCTTCGCGCTGGCGTTGCGGCAGTTGCCGGATCGCGGCCACCAGTTCCGCATACGACTGTACGTCGTGCAGCCGGCCCAGCGGATCCTGGCCGGGATCGGCCGGCTCCCAGGCGGGCAGCTCGCCGCCGTCGTCGTCGCGGCCGCCGCCGAGCCAGCCCACCACGATCGAGCGCACCTTGCGGCGGCGCTGCAGGTCGACCACGCGCCGGCGCAGGATGCCCCAGAACAGCGGCGCCCACTCCGTGGCGGGCTTGTCGCGGTAATGCCTGACCAGCCGCAGCATGGCGTCCTGCACCGCGTCCATGGCGTCCTCGCGGTGGCGCAGCTGCAGCTCGGCCATGCGGAACGCGCGCCGCTCGACCTGCGCCAGGAACGCGTCCAGCGTGGCAGGGGTTTCGCGGGCCTCGCCCAGCAGGTCCGTGCCGAGCGTGCCGGCCACGCCGTTCATGGGCTCGTCGGCCACAGCATCGGGTGAAGCATCCTCGGGCTCCAGCGGTGGGTTCCCGTGGTTCAACGCGGCAGGCTCGCACGGGTTGACCGGCACCCGTATGATGCGAACTCGACGCCCTGGCGGGCGGCTCTGAAGGGGAGTGGGCTCATGATCGACGGTTTCCTGGCGCTGTACATCTTCATGCTGGCCGCGTTCACCGGCTATGAAATCATCGCGCGGGTGCCGGTGATCCTGCACACGCCGCTGATGTCCGGCTCCAACTTCGTGCACGGCATTGTGCTGGTCGGGGCGATGATCGCGCTAGGCCACGCGAATACCCCGTTCGAGATCGCGATCGGCTTCATCGGCGTGCTGCTGGGCGCCGGCAACGCCGCCGGCGGCTACGTGGTGACCGAGCGGATGCTGGAGATGTTCAAGTCCAGCAAGCCGGACGCCGGCAAGGGGGCCAAGTGATGAGCTGGCTACCCACCGTGATCAAGGCGTGCTACTTCCTCGCCGCGCTGCTGTTCATCCTCGGCCTGAAACGCATGAGCTCGCCGCGCACCGCACGCGGCGGCATCGTCTGGGCCGGCTACGGCATGCTGCTGGCGGTGCTGGCCACGTTCTTCCTGCCGGACATGCACAACCGCGGGCTGATCATTGCCGCGGTGCTGATCGGCGTCAGTGCCGCGTGGTGGACCGGCCGGCGCGTGGCGATGACCGCGATGCCGCAGATGGTGGCGCTGTACAACGGCATGGGCGGCGGCGCGGCGGCGGCGATCGGCGCGGTCGAGCTGATCGGCTACGCGCGTTCGTCGGGGCTGCTGCATGTGGTGCCGGATACCTCGCCGCTGCGGCCGGAAGCCTGGGCAGTGAACGGCCTGCCGCCGACGCTGTCGCCGACCGAGCTGGCGCTGGGTGTGCTGGGCGCGCTGATCGGCGCGGTGAGCTTCTCCGGCTCGCTGGTCGCGTTCGCCAAACTGCAGGGCTGGATGGACAAGCGCTTCGTGTTCCCCGGCCAGCGCGCGGTGAACCTGTTGCTGCTGGCGGCGGCGGTGGTCGCAGGCGTGCTGCTGGCCACCGGCCATGCCAGCCCGGCGCTGATCGCGACGTTCTTCGCGCTGGCGCTGCTGTTCGGCCTGATGATGACCTTGCCGATCGGCGGCGCCGACATGCCGGTGGTGATCTCGCTGTACAACGCGTTCACCGGCCTGGCGGTGTCGTTCGAGGGTTTCGTGCTGGGCAACGAGGCGATGATCATCGCCGGCATGGTGGTCGGCGCGGCCGGCACCCTGCTGACCCAGCTGATGGCCAAGGCGATGAACCGCTCGATCGGCAACGTGCTGTTCGGCAGCTTCGGCGCGGCCGGCGGCGAGGCGCAGGCGATCAGCGGGGCACAGAAGCCAGTGGACGCCAGCGACGCGGCGGTGATGATGGCCTACGCCGAGCGCGTGGTGATCGTGCCCGGCTACGGCCTGGCGGTGGCGCAGGCGCAGCACAAGGTGTGGGAGTTCGCCCAGCTGCTGATCAAGCGCGGGGTGAAGGTGAAGTTCGCCATCCACCCGGTGGCCGGCCGCATGCCCGGCCACATGAACGTGCTGCTGGCCGAGGCCGGCGTGCCGTACGACCTGATCGCCGACATGGACGACATCAACCCGGAGTTCCCCGCCACCGACGTGGCGCTGGTGATCGGCGCCAACGATGTGGTCAATCCGCTGGCCAAGACCGACCCGGCCTCGCCGATCTACGGCATGCCGATCCTCGATGTCAGCGCGGCCAAGCACGTGATCGTGATCAAACGCGGCAAGGGCACCGGTTTCGCCGGCATCGAGAACGCGCTGTTCTACGCCGACAACACCCGCATGCTGTACGGCGACGGCCAGGCGGCGGTGGGCGAACTGGTGGCGGCGCTGAAGGAAATCGACGCCTGAGCTGGCCGCGCTTTCGCAGGGTCGGTACAGCTCACTTTTTTGTAGGAGCGCGCTTGCGCGCGATGCTTTTCGTCACGTGGCGTAGAGCATCGCGCGCAAGCGCGCTCCTACAACGGCGGTGGATGCGGCCGTTCGACGCCGAATTTCAACCCCGGCGCGGCCGGCGCCAGGCCAGCCATGCGGCCAGCAGCATGCCCAGTGCGGCACCGGCCAGGTCCGCCGGCGACAGCGCCATGCGGGTCAGCTGCCACAGCATGCCGAGGCCGGCGGTGCGCATCGCTTCGATCAGGCCCATGCCCATGTTGCCGGCGATCAGCACGCCGGCGACCAGCATGTTGACGTACAGCGCGGCCAGCGCGGTGGCGCCCGCGGCCAGCGACGCCGCGAACCGGCCCGCCGGGCGCACGCTGGCGCGGATGATCCACGCCAGCAGCGCGCCGATCGGCAACGCCAGCCACGGCAGTGGGTGGCGCAGGTACAGCGCCACCACCATCCATACGGCGCCGGCGGCCAGGCCCAGCATGACGGCGCTGAACAGCGCGAACACCGACAGCACGACGGTGCGCATGCTCATCGGCAACGACGGATCGGGAGAGCAGGGCGCATGCGTTTTTCCGCCGGATAAAGCGCACATCATAACGTGTCGCCCCTTGGCTTCGGCGGGTTCCGCCCTGATCTGGGACAAGCGGCCCCGCGCAGCCGGCGGCATAATAGGCAACCTGGGCTCGGCGCAAGGCGGTGCCCGCAGAGACAGGATTGGCGTTGGCATGAGCGGTTTCAGTCTAAGCAGTGAACCCTTCACCCTGGTGCGCGACTGCAGCGCCGTGATGGTGCCGCAAGGCGACGAGGTCACCCTGCCGGCCGGGCAGATCGGCTACATCACCCAGGCCCTGGGCGGCAGCTTCACCGTCTACGTGGAAGGCAACCTGTTCCGCATCGCCGGCGACGATGCCGATGCGCTGGGCAAGGAACGGCCGGCGCCGATCGAGGTACCGGCGGACGCCACCAACGCGGACGTGGAGAAACTGGCGTGGGACCAGTTGCGCACGGTGTTCGATCCGGAGATCCCGGTGAACGTGGTCGAGCTGGGCCTGGTTTACGACCTCAGCCTGGAGCAGACCGCGTCCGGCGAGCGCAAGGTCTACGTGAAGCTCACCCTGACCGCTCCCGGCTGCGGCATGGGTGACATCCTGGTCGACGACGCGCGGACCAAGCTGGAGATGATCCCCACCATCGCCGAAGCCGACGTGGACCTGGTGTTCGACCCGCCATGGACCCATTCGATGATGTCCGACGCGGCCAAGCTCGAGACCGGCATGCTGTGAATCCGTCCGCTGGCCGTGGCGCCGGCGCACTGGTTGGAACACCTGCGGGCTTCTGTGCCGCGTTTTCTTGCGCCGTGTAGTTGCCGGCGCTCCGCGGCTTCGCCGCACGCAAGTTCGCATCACCACGCGCAAAAACAGCGCCGGCACGCGGCGCATGTGTGCCGCCGACCGTTGGTGCCGCGGCGCATCCAGCGTGCGTTCTTGTGATTGCCATCACCCGGCGTAGGAAAAAGTCAGATTGTTGCGGTGGTCCGCAAGGAATAACGTAGGCGGATTCGTCATCGGGGAGGTTGACGGATGATCCTTTGGCGGCGTCATCGCCGTCTTGCAACTACGCGTCCACGCGCTGCCCATGCAACGGAATGCCAGGGGGTGGCAGCCGATCCGGACGTATCTGGGGATCGCTAGACAGCACCAAATAAGGGGCCGTGCCTTGCACGGCAATTCTGCATGGGGTCTACGTGGCCGCATCGGGCCCGTTTGTCCCGAGAAAATTGTCTAGGAGTTTTCAATGCCCAATCATTACCGTCTGAAGCTGCTGGTGGCCGCCGTCGGCATGGCTGCCGCCTCGGTGGCCACGGCTGCCAACACGAAGACCTTGCATGCACAGAATCTCGGTGCGGTACCGGTCAGCTCGCTGGCCGCCCAGCTCAACCTTGGCCAGAACATGTCGCTGGCGCCGCGTGGCGCGGCCGCCATTGCCAACGGGCACCAGGTCGTGCGCCAGCAGCAGATGTACCGCGGCGTGCCGGTCTACGGCCGCAGCATTGCCGTGGTGCAGGACGCCAATGGCAACGCGTTGCGCGCCACCGGTGAGCTGATGCAGGAAGACCAGGTTGGCTTGGCCTCGGTTGCGCCCAGACTGAGCGGTGACCGTGCCATCTCGGCGCTGAAGTCGCACGCGCACACCACCCTGATCGGTGGCGCCACCATCAGCAACCAGCAGACCGACCTGTTCGTGTACCCGCAGGAGAATGGCCCGGCCCGCCTGGTCTACCGCGTGTCCTACTTCGTCGACGGCGCGAATCCGTCGCGTCCGACCGCGATCGTCGATGCCAACACCGGCGAGGTGATCCAGAGCTGGAACGGCCTGACCGATGCTTCCGCCACCGGTCCCGGCGGCAACACCAAGACCGGCAGGTACGTCTACGGCACCAACTACGCGGCGCTCAACGTGACCCAGTCCGGCAGCACCTGCACGCTGCAGAACACCGACGTCGTGACCAACAACCTGCACCAGGGCACCACCGGCTCGGTGGCCAGCTTCACCTGCCCGAACAGCGACACCGACGCGATCAACGGCGCCTATTCGCCGGTCAACGACGCGCACCACTTCGGCGGCGTGACCCACGACATGTACACGGCCTACGTCGGCGTGGCACCACTGACCTTCCAGCTGGTGATGAACGTGCACTACAAGGCCAGCTACGAGAACGCGTTCTGGAACGGTACCGCGATGTACTTCGGCGACGGCGCCAGCACGTTCTACCCGCTGGTGTCGCTGGACGTGACCAGCCACGAAATCAGCCACGGCTACACCGAGCAGCATTCCGCGCTGCAGTACTCCGGGCAGTCGGGCGGCATCAACGAGGCTTATTCGGACATCGCCGGCGAGGCGGCCGAGTTCTACGACCGCGGCAGCAACGACTGGCTGGTCGGCGCCGACATCATGAAGACCGGCACCGCGCTGCGCTGGATGTGCACGCCGACGCAGGACGGCAGCTCGATCGACAACGCCGCCAACTTCACCTCCACCATGGACGTGCACTACAGCAGCGGCGTGTACAACAAGGCGTTCTGCCTGCTCGCCAAGACCGCCGGCTGGGATACCAAGAAGGCCTTCCAGGTCTTTGCGCTGGCCAACAAGGTCTACTGGAACGCCACCACCACCTTCAACTCCGGCGCTTGCGGCGTGGAGTCGGCGGCCCAGGATCTGGTCTACAACAAGAGCGACGTGACCGCCGCGTTCACCGGCGTGGGCGTGGCCTGCGCAGGCGGTGGCGGCAGCACCACCACCGAGCTGCAGAACAACGTCGGCGTCACCGGCGTGTCGGGTGCCGCGGGCGGCGACAACGACTACTTCATCACCGTGCCGACCGGCGCCAGCAACCTGATGATGTCGATCTCCGGCGGCACTGGCGACGCCGACCTGTACACCAAGTTCGGCAGCGCGCCGACCACCACCAGCTACGACTGCCGCCCGTACAAGACCGGCAATGCGGAAAGCTGCAGCGTGGCTGCGCCAAGCGCCGGCAAGTACTACATCAAGGTGCACGGTTATTCGGCGTACTCCGGCGTCACCGTCAAGGCGTCCTACAGCACCGGCGGCAGCACCGGCGGCCTGCAGAACGGCGTACCGGTGACCGGCCTGGCCGGCTCGGCCGGGCAGGAGCTGAGCTACACGGTGACCGTGCCGACGGGCAGCAACCTGACCATCGCGATCTCCAGCGGCACCGGCGATGCCGACCTGTACGTGAGGAAGGGCTCGGCCCCGACCACCACCACCTACGACTGCCGCCCGTACCTGACCGGCAACAACGAGAGCTGCTCGTTTACCGCGGCGTCGGGTACGTACTACATCAAGGTGCGCGGCTACTCGTCGTTCTCCGGCGTGTCGCTGAAAGCCACCTGGTAAGCCCCCTGACGGACCAGGGACGGCTCGCCGTTCTACTCAAGGAGCTGCACCCCGGGCCCGGTCGAATCGACCGGGCCCTTTTTCATGGCGCGGCTCAGCCGGCCACTTCCTCGAAGCGGTTGGCGTCGCGATTCTTGCGTACCTTGGCCGGGTCCCACACGCGGCCGTTCATGGCGATGTAGACGCCGTCGGGCAGGGTCTGCACCGCCGCCACCGCGCAGCCGATGTTGAACACCGCGTCGGAACCCTGGAAGCGTGCCGGGTTCAGCGCGCCGGTCAGCACGATCACCTTGCCCTTGATGTTCGCCAGCTCGCGCGCGGTCTCGACCATGGTGTCGGTGCCGTGGGTGACCAGCACGTGGCGGTGCGGCTGCGCCTCGATCGTCGAGCGCACCAGCGCGCGGTCCTCGGCGCCCATGTGCAGGCTGTCCTTGCGCAGGATCGGAATCACGTCGAACTGGAACGCCACCCCGAGCTGGCCGAGGATCTCGCCGATCTGCGGCGCACCGATCTTGTAGTCCGACTTGTCGTCAAAGTAGATCTTGTCGATGGTGCCGCCGGTGGTGACGATGGTCAGATGCTGCATGTCGGTGGGCCGTGGAGGGAATGGCGGCATTTTAGCCCGCGCGCATGTGGAACGCTTGCCGCAGCATTTTCTTGTAGGAGCCCGCTGGCGGGCGATGCTTTGAAGGCCGGGATTCGGGATTCGGGATTCGGGATTCGGGATTCGGGATTCGGGATTCGGGATTCGGGATTCGCAAGAGCAGAAGCATCGCCCGCGAGCGGGCTCCTACAGGTTTCGGGGGCCTGGAAAAATCAGGGGTGGCCTGGAGCATCCGGTGGCGGCCGGTCGTGGCCGTGGTGCTCGTCTCAACTTCGAAAATTGTCAGCGCAGTTCGTAGGGCGGGCACGGCCCGCCGGCTTTTGATCCTGGTTCGTGGCGATGCGCGTGGAAGGGCGGCGGGCGGTGCCCGCCTTACGGTACGCGTTAGCTCAGCAGCAATGCGGTGTTGTCCGTGTCTGGCGTGACCAGCCGGTCGAGGCCGTGGCCGACGAAGCGGTGCAGTGCCGCGGCCGGTCGCCGGTCGCCGTGGCGGCTCGACCAGCGCGCCTGGCGCGCCAGCAGCGCCGCCCCGGCGCAGCGCGCCAGGGTGAAGGCGAGGCCGCGTGCGCCGGCTTCCAGCGTGTCGCGCGCGGTCGCGTGCTGGTCGAGCCAGCGCGCCGCCGCGTCCAGCGTCTGCCGGATCGCGTTGGCCGCGTGCATGTCATCGTTGCCGTCCAGCCAGCCGGCGCAGGCCGTGCGCAACGCGTCGAGGCCGTCGCCAACCAGTGCGCGCAGGCTGTCCAGCGACAGCACATTGGTGGTGCCTTCCCAGATCGGGTAGACCTGCGCGTCGCGCAGCAGTTGCGGCAGGCCGGTGTCCTCGATGTAGCCGGCGCCGCCAAAACATTCGATCGCTTCCGAGCAGATTTGCACCGCCAGTTTGCCGGTCCACAACTTGGCCAGCGGCGTGAGCAGGCGCAGCAGTGCCGCCTCGTGCGGCGCGGCCGCGCCCTGTTCGACGCGGCCGAGCAGATGCGTGACCTCGAACGCCAGCGCGAATGCGCCCTCGAACTCCGCCTGCATGTCGGCCAGCGTCTGCGCGTGCAGCGGCTGCTCGATCAACGGACGGCCAAACGCGCGCCGGCGCTCGGCGAAGTCGCGCGCCAGGCCGATCGCACGCGCCATGCTGGCGACCGCGCAGACCGCGTTCCAGGTGCGCGTGATGTTGAGCACCGGCGTCACCTGGCGCACGCCGTGGGCCAGTTCGCCCAGCGGCCACGCGGGCAGGCCGTCCAGATGGATCTCCGCGGTGGGCAGTTCCTGCGTGCCGAGCTTGTCCTTCAAGCGGTCGATCACCAGCTCTGGCTTGCGTCGCTCGCCGTCCATCGTCTCGACGTAGAACAGCGCCAGCGCGGCACCGCCCTGGCCGGAGCCTTCCGGTCGCGCCAGCGCCAGCGCGGCCTCGCCGACCACCGCCGAGCTGAACCACTTGCGCCCGTACAGCCGCCACTGGCCGCTCGCATCCTGCCGCGCGACGGTTTCGGTGTGGCCCACGTCGGAACCGCCGACGTTCTCGGTCATCCATTGCCCGCTGAGCCAGAACGTGGCCGTATCGCGGCTGAGGAAACGCGGCAACGCACGCTCGATCAGCTCGCGGTTGCCGGAGGCCTTGATCGCGGTGGCCGCGCCGTCGGTCATCGCCAGCGGGCAGGTGTAGAACTCGCTGGCGAGGTGATACAGGTAGACGCGGGCAAACTCTTCCAGCCGCGCATGCTCGCTGTCCGCGTGGCCGGCGGCGAGCACCGCGTGCCGCGTCGTCATCGCCGCGCCATCCTGCCACGCCGGCGTCAGCTCGATACGGTCGATGCGGCGACCCCATGCATCCCATGGCGTCAGTACCGGCTTGCGCGGCGTCGTGGTGCACGCACGTCGCCAAGCCATCTGCGCGTAATCGCCCAGTGCGGCCAGGTCGGCGTCCAGCGCGGCGCGGCGGTCGGCGGGCAGTGCGCGATCGAGCAGGGCCAGCAGAACGCGGTCGCTGCGATACGGATGGGGGAGTTGCGGCGGATCCTGCAGGAAAGCCATGGCGCGCTCCGTCCAGAGTTGAGGTGTCAAGTATAGGCGTGCGGCGTTCGATGCGCCGCGCTGGCATTATCGAAAGCCCTTCTCGGATGCAGGCGCCACCCATGCGATTTTCCGAAGCGATGCAGACGGTCGCCCGCCACGGCGACGGCTGGCAGGCCACGGTTAGTGAAGACTGGCTGCAGGGGCGCAGCGCCTTTGGCGGCCTGCAGGCGGCGCTGGCGCTGCGCGCCATGCGCGAATGGGTGCCGGCGGACATGCCCTTGCGCAGCCTGCAGACCACCTTCGTGGCGCCGGTGCCGGCTGGCACGGTGAGCATCCGTGCACAGCGCCTGCGCGCGGGTCGCAGCGCGATCCAGGTCGAGGCCAGCCTGTGCGACGGCGAGCAGATCCTGTGCCGCCTGCTCGGCGTGTTCGGCAGCGCGCGGCCGTCGATACTGGATTTCCAGCCCGTGCAATCGCCAGTGGAACATGCAGCAGCGTCGGAGCTGCGCTACGTCGAAGGCCGCATGCCCGCCTTCACCCAGCACTTCCGCGCACGCTGGCTGCGCGGCGACCTGCCGTTCAGCGGCGGCCATCAGCGCGAAAGCGTGCTGCAGCTTTCGCTGCGCGACGAAGGCCCCGTCGACGAAACCCACGTCCTCGCCTTCGCCGACTTCATCCCGCCGATCGCCCTGTCGATGTTCGCCGCCCCCACCCCCGGCAGCTCGCTCACCTGGATGCTCGAACTGCTGCGCGACCGTTACGACGACCTTGGCCTGGATGATTGGCGAGTGGATGCCGAACTGATTGCTGCACGCGATGGCTATACCAACCAGAGCGTGATGCTGTGGGGGCCGGGTGGCGAGCCGGTGGCGTTGAGTCGGCAGAGCATGGTGGTGTTTGGGTGATGCGGTGAGTGTTTCGTGTGCGGCGCGCGCACCGAAATCGTGCGCGGCGTGGTGCGGGCAAGAGGGTGCAGGGTCAGCCTGTCTCAGGCTCCAAGGTACGGATAGAGTTGGCTCAACGCACACGGGCCGCGCTCAAACGCCAGACCCGTTGCTCTAGAGAATCACACGGAACCTGGTGCCTAGGCCCCATTTCTTTTCCATGACCCGACTCAGGTTCGTCGGATCAATCCGGCGCGGTGATCCAGCCGAACCATGTCGTTACGGCATGAACATGCCACCTTCTTCCGGTTTCCCGGAGTGCTTTGCGAAAGTGTCGGAAGGGATTACAAGAATCGCTTAAAATCACTTGTTAAATAAATGCAACGCATTGATAAAACAAAATTTTATGCTCTGGCACGAAGTGTGCTAAAAATTGGTGCTTGGGACTATTGGTCCAGGCAGCTCACGTAAAAAAACGTCTGAGACACTCGCTAACCTCCTAAATGTAAATCCCAGCCTGATAAGCAGTTTGGGTTTGAGATCATGTGGAGGTCCCGCCTGTCCCGGCTCTCCACTGTTTCACTGTTTAATTAAAGGAGCCATGTCATGTTGAAGACCATAAGAGGTGTGTTGAGGAGCACTTGGGTCGGCGCCGCTGTTCTGATTCTTGCGGGCGCCCTGATTCAGCCGGCTAACGCGACCGTCATCTTGGAAGGCAGCGATGCGATCGGGCTCCACTCTAGATTCGGTGATCCAAATGCGGTCGCCTACCGCGATCAGACTTGGACAGCGATTGGAGGCAGCGATGCAAGACCAATTGCTGCGATCGGCAGCGCCACGTTGTCTTCGGGGACTCACTCTATCGTGAACTTCGCGAGCGTGGCCGCTGCGGGGCCTTTGAGTGATTATGTCGCTCTGTACTTCATCTCCTCCGGCGGTGGTTGTTGTGTTGAGGATGACAGCTTGGTCACTGCTTCTGGTGCAGAGGCGGCTATCAGCGCCTACTTGACGGCCGGCGGCACGGTGATGATCGAGAACTACACCGGCGGTGTGGCATGGGACTTTGCCGTTGGTGCCGGCGGTGCCGGCAATGCGCACGTTTCCGGTCTTGGCGGCGGTCTGGCCGGTTCAGGCTGCAGCGATGGCGAGACAGTCACAGCCGCCGGGACCTTGAATGGCTTCACACAGCCAGGCCTTATTAGGTGCTGGAGCCATCAGGCCTATGACCAGGCAGGTTTTTTTGCTGCGCTAGGGTTCACAACCAGCTACTTCAACGGTGGCCCCGATTATCCTGCTGGCTTCTCCAGCCTGTTGGCGAACGGTAAGACCGTTACGGGCGGCGGCGGCGGTGTATCAGTCCCCGAACCACCAACACCCGTACTTTTCGGCCTTGGCCTGGCCGGACTCGCATTTAGCCGTTGCAGCCGCCGCAAACGCGCCCGCTGATCAGCATTCGGCGGCATCGGTAGCAGACCCCGTTTCCGAACGGGGTCAGGTTCACTTACGGTCAGGCGCGGCGCCGTCGATCAATCGCGCGTTGGCGGCGACGCCGGTCGCCGCCGCCGCGCACCCCTGCCCCCAGCGTCGCGATCAGCAGCACGGTCAGCACGATTTCCGTCACCGCCAACCAGCGCTCGCCGGCCGAACTCCATGCTTCGGACACGCCGTGGCAGAAGTAGAACAGGCTGAGGATGCCGACCCAGAGCAGGGCGCGGCGCACGTCGCGGATGGCCAGCAGCGGCAGCAACAGCGGGACGACGGCGAGCGCCAGCACCAGCCAGAGCGGGAGGGTCCTCGGCGGGAACAGCCAGACGTGCCAGGCGAACTGCAGCGCGACCAGCGCGGCCCAGGCGAACAGGCCGACGCGCTGTTCGGTCGGCAGGGCGGGGCGTGCGTTCATGCGCTGGCCGCCAGCTTGCGCGCGGTATCGGCGAGGCGGTGGCCCAGTGCGCGGGCCAGTTCGCGTTCGTGTTCGCTGATCGGGTTGTCGCCCTTGGCGCCGGCGACGTGGCTGGCGCCGTAGGGGGTGCCGCCGCTTTGCGTGCTGGTCAGCGCCGGCTCGGTGTACGGCACGCCGAGCAGCAGCATGCCGTGGTGCAGCAGCGGCAGCGCCATCGACAGCAGGGTGGATTCCTGGCCGCCGTGCATGGTGCTGGTGGAGGTGAACAGCGCCGCCGGCTTGCCGACCAGCGCGCCGCTGGCCCATTCGGCGCCGGTGGTGTCGAGGAAGTGTTTCAGCGGCGCAGCCATGTTGCCGAAGCGGGTGGGGCTGCCCATGGCCAGGCCGGCGCAGTCGAGCAGGTCCTGCTTCGTCGCGTACGGCGCGCCGTCCTCGGGCTCGGGCGGCTGGGCCACCTCGGTGACCGGCGCCACCGGCGGCACCTGGCGCAGGCGCGCGCGCATGCCGGGCACTTCCTCGATGCCGCGCGCGACCAGCCGCGCCAATTGGGCAGTGTGGCCGCTGCGGCTGTAGTAGAGGACCAGGATTTCTTGGTTCATGTGGCGTCGACCCGCCCGTTTGAGGCATTCACAGCCAGTGCGCTAGTGTACCGGCCGGTACCCACGATGTCGGTGGTTTGCCCATGCCGACACTGACAGGAAAGCGATGATCCGGCGTTTCAACCGCGACCGCACGAAGAGCCTCGGCCGTTTCCTCTGGCGGCGCTTCGTCGACGACAAGTGCTTCGAGACGGCCGGCGCGTTGTCGTACACCACGCTGGTCTCGCTGGTGCCGCTGACGGTGGCGGTGCTGGCGATGTTCTCGGCGTTCCCGGTGTTCCAGCCGGCGCGCGACACGCTGATCGACTTCGTGTTCAGCAACTTCGTGCCGTCGACCGGTGAGGCGGTGCAGGCGACCATGCTCGGCTTCGCGGCGAACGCCAGCAAGCTCACCGGCATCAGCATCCTGGTGATGCTGTTCAGCGCGCTTTCGATGATGATCAGCATCGAGGACCGGCTGAACCGGATCTGGCGCGTGCAGCAGGCGCGCAGCTGGAGTTCGCGGCTGCTGCTGTACTGGGCGGCGTTGACGCTGGGGCCGATCCTGGTGGTCGGCGGCATCGCGGTGACTTCCTACCTGATCGCTGCGCCGCTGCTGCACAGCGCCGCCGACCAGCTCGGCGGGGTCGCGCAAGGCCTGTTGAGCACGCTGCCGTTCGTGGTGACGTTCTTCACGCTGTGGCTGATGTATTCGGTGATCCCGAACTGCAAGGTGTCGCGCCGCGACGCGGCGATCGGCGCGCTGCTCGGCGCGGTGCTGTTCGAGATCGCGCGCTGGGGCTTCGGCCAGTTCGTGCAGCAGGCGCAGACCTACCAGCAGATCTACGGCGTGCTGGCGGCGATCCCGATCTTCCTGCTGTGGATCTACCTGTCGTGGGTGATCGTGATCCTGGCCGCGTCGGTCGCTGCGGCCGCCTCCGCGTTCGAATACCACGCGCCGATGCAGACGCTGCCCGAAGGCGCCGAGTTCCTCGGCTTGCTGGTGGTGCTGCGCCACCTCGTCGAGGCCCAACGCCGTGGCGGCTGCGTGGATCCCGCCGAGCTGCGTGCGAGCGAGCCGTACCTGCGCAGCGCGCTGATCGCCGACTACTTCGACGACCTGCAGCGGGCCGAGCTGATCCGGCGCGGCGAAACCGGCGGCTGGCTGCTGTGCCGCAGCCTGGACAGCACCGACCTGCTGCGCGTATACCGGCACACCGACTACCGCCTGCCGCTGCAGCCGCAGAATGAGGCAGCCGCGCTGGGCATCGCGCTGCCGCCGGAGCTGCTGGCGATGCTGACCGAACTGGCCGCGGTGCTGCGGGCGAAGCTGGGCGCGCGGCTCGACGAGATCTATCCCCCTGCCGCCGACCCGGCGGCCGACCCCGAGGAACTCCCTGCATGACACTGTTCACATCGCTGTGCCGATCGGCCGCCGCGCTGGCCATCGCGCTCGCGTTCGCCATACCCGTGCAGGCGGCCATGCCGGCGCAGCCGACCCTGCACGTCACCACGCTGGACGGCAGGACCTTCGACCTGGCCGCGCAGCGCGGCAAGTGGGTGATCGTCAACTACTGGGCGACCTGGTGCGTGCCGTGCATCAAGGAGATGCCGGACATCTCGCGCTTCGTCGCCGCGCACCAGAACGCCACCGCGATCGGCCTGGCCTACGAGGACAGCGAGCCGGCCGACATCAGGGCGTTCCTGGCCAAGCATCCGGTGGTGTATCCGATCGCCCAGGTCAGCCTGGACCAGCCGCCGAAGGACTTCGACGAACCGCGCGGGTTGCCCACCACCTACCTGATCAACCCCGACGGCGAGGTGGCGAAACACATCGTGGGGCCGGTGACCGAGGCGTCGCTGGAAGCGATCATCGGGGGCAAGTGATGCCCACCGCGCGCTTCATCGTCAGCGGCCGGGTGCAGGGCGTGTTCTATCGCGCCAGCACCCACGGACAGGCGCTGGCGCTCGGGGTGGCCGGGCACGCGAGGAACCGGCCGGACGGCAGCGTCGAGGTGCTGGCCTGCGGCACGGCGGAGGCGCTCGATGCGCTGGAACGCTGGCTGCACCAGGGACCGTCCGCGGCGCGGGTCGAAACGGTCAGCCGCGAGGACCTGCCGGAGCAGGATCTGCACGGCTTCCACACCGGCTAGCGTGGGAACTCATTCGCTGCGCATGCCGCTCAAAACCGCTCCTCCCTTTTCAGCTGTTCGATTTCGCTGTCGGTGAACAGGCGCGAGCGGGTGAGGAAGCGCATGCCCTCGCCGTTATCGAGCGAGAACATGCCGCCACGACCTGCAACCACGTCGATGATCAGCTGAGTGTGCTTCCAGTATTCGTACTGCGACGGACTCATGTAGAACGGTGCACCGGCAATCTCGCCCAGCTTGACGTCGCGGTCGCCGACGATGAAATCGTCCTGTGGGTAGCACATCGGCGACGAACCGTCGCAACAACCGCCGGACTGGTGGAAAAGTACCGGCCCGTGCTTTTCCCGCAACTGCTCGATGAGTGCCTCGGCGGCGTTAGTGGCTGTGACCTTGGTGATGGTTGCGGATGCGGACATGGTGTTCTCCCTGAGCGGATGGTAGGAGCCTGTCAGACTTGAGTGGTCGAGGCGAGGAGCCTCACAACAGCGAAGCTGGTCAAATTCGGCTACGCGACCGACTCAAGCCCGGCAGGCTCCTGAAATGCAAGCCGCGCGCCCAGCATATAGGTGCGATCGGGACCGGGCTCGAAGTAGCGGTCATTGCCATCATTGACGATGACCGAACCGATGTAGCGGCGGTTGGCGACATTGTCCACGCGTGCGCTGAGCTGCAATCTGGTGCCGCTATCCAGCATGAATGCGTAGTCCACGTCGAGGTCGACCAGGCCATAGCCGGGCGCGCGTTGCGTGTTGGTGTCATTGACGACAACAGCATCCACGGTGCTGGCGGTCACGCCTTCGCGCCAGCCCAGCTCGTCGCCATGCTCGATTCGCAGTGAAGCATAGTTGTCGGGCACGCCGGGGATGCGCGAGCCGGTGGGTACTGCGGTGGTGGCTGTGGAACAGGGAGTGCCGGTACAGGTGAGAAAGTCGCTGCGGAAGCGTGCCTGCAGATGGGTAAGGCCTGCTTTGATCCGCCACGAATTATCCAGTTCACCGGCCAGCGACAGCTCCACGCCCTGCCGGCGCGCCTTGCCGACATTGCTGTAGGTGGCGCGGCCGTTCTGATTGGTCGCGACCGCCAGCTCGTTGCTGGTGTCGGCGCGGAAAGCCGCCGCATCGAATTCCAGTCCGTGGTCCAGCTGCCACTTCGCGCCCAGTTCCAGATTGCGACTGCGTGCCGGACGCAGGTTGAAGGCCAGGCCGGCTCGGCCGTCACTGCGATAGCCCAGCTCGTTGTAGCTTGGCGTTTCGAATCCCCTGCCGTAGCTCACGTAAAGCCGCAGGTTGTCGTTCGGGTGGAATTGCAGCCCTGGCACTGGCGTGGTGGCGCTGTAGGTGACGTGGCCGCTGTCGTTCGGGTTGCTTGCGGTGATGTAGAAATCGTGTTCGGAGAAGCGCACCCGGTCATGCCGCAGGCCCAGCAGCAGCGACCAGTGCTGGGCCATGTACCAATACCACTGCGCGTATTCGGCCACGTCGTTGACGTTGTCGTGTTCGTTCCGGCGCAGCTGGCCGTGGACACCCAGTGTGCTGCCGATGAAGTTCTCGTGGCCGGTACGATGCTGGCGCTGGTAGTCGCCGCTGGCACCCACGACGAGTTCATAGCTTCGGTCGGCGAGCAGGCCACGATGGGTCCAGCGCAGGTCGGCACCGCCATAGCCGGTATCAGGCGAGATCACGCCACCCGACTGCAGCGGGTTTTTTTGTGCCCCGGGAGGAATCGACAGGTGCTGCACGATGCTGCGCCGGCCGTAATAGCCCATCAGCCGCCATTGGTCGCCGTTGTCCGTCTGCTGTTCGTAGATCGCGCCGAGCTGGTTCTGGCGAATGCTCTTGCGCGTGTTGTAGAGGCTGGCAACCGACGTCGCCTGGCGCGGGTCGACATCGACCTGCGTACGGGTGACCACCCACCGGGATGTTGGCCACACGCGGGTCGTTGGCCATGTCGCCACCCCAGATCGGTGTGGCGCCGCCCCAGCCCGCATACACACCCACGTACTGCTTGCCATTGACCTTCCAGGTACTGGGGACACCTTCCACGCCGGAGCTCAGCTGCGCACTCTTCCACAGCACCTTGCCCGTCTTGGCATCGAATGCGTAGAGATGACCGTCTGCGCTAGCCGATCTGGCCGTAATTGCCCAGATAGCTGTAACCGGCGCCGATGTGGCCCAACGCCACGCGACCGCGTTGCGTGGCCTGTACGGGTGCCCCCACGCCCAGCAACGTCATGTCGGTCAGGATCGCATTGGAGCCGAAGATGCCGTAGTCACGGCCAAGCTTGACGGCGCCAAAATCCGGTGTGCCCAGGGTGAAGTACGCCTGGCGGACGTCGATGCCGTTGTTTGCCGCTAGGGCATCGAAGGTCGCCGTGTGCACCATCAGGCCGACCTGGGCGGTGACGTCAATGCCTTCCTGGCTGGTGCTGAACTTGCTGATCAGGGCATCCGGCAGCAAGCCGTTGCCGATCGTCGTGCGGTTTTGCTGCCCGCCGCAGCCCAGCCCCTGCGAGGCCAGGGCGGTGCCGCCCACGGCGGCACCCGAACAGCTCACCGTCGTATAGAAGGCATTGACGTAGCCTCTGATGTCCACCTTCCAGCTGTCGCCACTGATCTCGGTGGCACCGGCCGTCAACGGACATGCCGCCAGACCCAGCAACACGATCCCCGCCGACAGGCTGGCCTGCGCTACTCCGACACGTCGTCGTGTCCTCATTGCTTTGTGTGTTTTTTCATCATGCCTCTCCCCATTGATGATTGATGAATTGCGACGTCTTGGCTTCGATCGACACGCCGCTGTTGTTGGCACGTGTGGTTGCGCTTCGGTCAGCCAATCAGAGGCCAAGCCGATCCCGCGCGATTGCCGCAGACAATTCGCGTACGGGTTTTTCCCGGTGAAGTCGCTATGGAATGGTGGGCATCCGTGCCCGTTCTTCATCCGTGGCGATGGTTAGACAGCGGACGGCCAGACGGCCATTCGCTATCGGTCGACTCAGAAAAAGCCGAGTTTCTTCGGCGAGTAGCTGACCAGCAGGTTCTTGGTCTGCTGGTAGTGGTCGAGCATCATCTTGTGATTCTCGCGGCCGATACCCGACTGCTTGTAACCGCCGAATGCCGCATGCGCCGGATAGGCGTGGTAGCAGTTGGTCCACACGCGGCCAGCCTGGATGCTGCGCCCGAAGCGGTAAGCGCGGGTGCCATCGCGCGTCCACACGCCGGCGCCCAGCCCGTACAGCGTGTCGTTGGCAATGGCCAACGCCTCCTCATCGGTCTTGAAGGTCGTCACGGAAACCACCGGACCGAAAATCTCTTCCTGGAATACGCGCATCTTGTTGTGACCGAACAACACCGTCGGTTTCACGTAGTAGCCTTCCTTCAGCTCGCCGCCCAAGGTGTTGCGCTCGCCGCCAATCAGCACCTTGGCGCCTTCCTGTCGACCAATGTCGAAGTACGACAGGATCTTCTCCATTTGTTCGCCAGAGGCCTGCGCACCGAGCATGGTCTTCGGATCGAGCGGATTGCCCTGGACGATCGCGGCGACGCGTTTGAGCGCACGTTCCATGAACTTGTCGTAGATCGACTCCTGGATCAGTGCGCGACTCGGGCAGGTGCACACCTCGCCCTGGTTGAAGGCGAACAGCACGAAGCCTTCGATCGCCTTGTCGAAGAAATCGTCGTCGGCATCGGCGACATCGGCGAAGAAGATGTTCGGCGATTTGCCGCCCAGCTCCAGCGTTGCCGGGATCAGGTTCTGGCTGGCGTACTGGCTGATCAGCCGGCCGGTGGTGGTTTCGCCGGTGAACGCGATCTTGGCGATGCGCGGGCTCGATGCCAGCGGCTTGCCGGCCTCCAGGCCGAAACCGTTGACGATGTTGAGCACGCCGGGCGGCAGCAGGTCGCCGATCAGCTCTGCCCACACCAAAATGCTGACCGGGGTCTGCTCGGCCGGCTTGAGCACCACGCAGTTGCCAGCAGCCAGCGCCGGCGCCAGCTTCCAGCAGGCCATCAGCAGCGGGAAGTTCCACGGGATGATCTGCCCGACCACGCCCAGCGGTTCGTGAAACTGGTAAGCCACGGTGTCATGGTCGATCTCGCCGATCGAGCCTTCCTGCGCGCGGATGCAGCCGGCGAAATAGCGGAAGTGGTCGATCGCCAGGGGCACGTCGGCGTTGATGGTCTCGCGGATCGGCTTGCCGTTGTCCCAGGTCTCGGCGTAGGCGAGCAGGTCGATGTTCTGCTCCATTCGATCGGCGATCCGGTTGAGAATCAGCGCGCGCTCGGCCACCGAGGTCTTGCCCCACGCGTCCTTGGCAGCGTGCGCGGCATCCAGCGCCGCCTCGATGTCGTCCTTGTCCGAGCGCGGAATCTCGCAGAACGGACGGCCGGTGATCGGCGTGACGTTCTCGAAGTACTTGCCATTGGCCGGCGCCGTCCACTTGCCGCCGATGAAGTTGCCATAGCGCTGTTTAAAGGGAACCTGCACGGCGAGATGTTGCTGTTCGAGCTTGGTCATAGTGGCTTGCTCTGCGTCGGTGGAAAGGTAATGACGTCAGAGCAGGAGCCGTGCCACGGTCTGCATGAAGATGATTTTGCTGCACCGGCGCAATTGACCATGGCGCCGTGTTACGCCGAAAGTCTTGACAGATTTATTTCATCCGCCGCAACGCAACATCGGTATGGAGGCGCCGTTGTTGCACTTTGGGCGGCCTTGTGTCTTCTATCGAGACATCCGTTTCTGACGATGTCGCAAAATGCAACACATGAGGTTCCACGTGCGCCATCCGGCTTTGGTCGAATCGATCAACACGGCCCGCCGCAGCTTCTTCGACGGTGGTTTGGAACCGCGTGGACTGGTGCCCGACAACATCCTTGCCTCGTGGCATCGCTGCCGGCAGCAGGGCCTGGTGGCGAATGCATGTCCCGATGTCGCGCCGGTCGAGCGACATGCCCTGAGCGAGATGCAGGAACGGTACGAAGCGTTGCGCCGGATGTGCCGGCCGGAACTTGAAACACTGTATGCCAGCGCCAACCAGGCCGGCAGCATCGTGATACTCACGGCACCGGATGGTTTCATCCTCGATGCCCTCGGTAATACGGACTTCCTGGACAAGGCGGCACGGGTGGCCTTGCGCCCCGGATCACCGTGGAACGAGTCGGTCACCGGCACCAATGCGATCGGCACGGCACTAATCGAACGTTGCGCGGTCGAGGTGCATGGCGGGGAGCATTACTACGCGCCGCATCGCGTGCTGAGCTGCTCGGCCTCGCCGATCTTCGACCCTCACGGCAACGTGGTCGGCGTGCTCGATCTCTCCGGCGAATCCTCGGTGCACCACCTGCACGCGCTGGGAATGGTGCAGTTGGCAGTGGAACAGATCGAGCACCGCCTGTTCGAAGGTCATTTCGACCGCACCGACATCGTGCGCATCCAGCCCGATCCCGACCTGCTCGGCACCGCGCGCGAAGGCATGCTGGTGTTCGAGGCACATCGGTTAGTGGCCGCGAACCGCCATGCCTTGCGCCTGCTTGGCGTCGACTGGAGCGAACTGGGCAAGCGTCGCTACGACGAATTGTTCGCCTCGGCGCTGCCGCGGCCGGGCAGCCTCGCTGACATGCGCTGCCAGAATGGCGAGATGCTGCATGCCTGGCGTGACGCGCTGAGCTACAACAGCATCGCCCCGCGCGTGCCGCGCAATGCACGAGCCCGGCCGGCACGCGCTCCCGTAGCGGTCTTTTCCGCGGCGCTGGACGCCGAGATCGACCGCAGCGTGCGCCTGCTCAATGCCGACATTCCGCTGCTGCTGCAGGGCGAAACCGGCACCGGCAAGGAAGTGGTAGCGCGCGAGTTGCACAAGCGCAGCCAGCGTGCCGGGATGCCATTCGTCGCGGTGAACTGCGCGGCGTTGCCGGAAAACCTGATCGAATCCGAATTGTTCGGCTACATGCCCGGCGCGTTCACCGGCGCGCGGCGCGAGGGCGCTCCCGGCCTGCTGCGTAGCGCTGATGGTGGCATCCTGTTCCTGGATGAACTGGGCGACATGCCGCTGGGTACGCAGAGCCGCCTGCTGCGCGTATTGCAGGAACGTGAGGTCACGCCTCTCGGCGGCAGCCGCGCCCATGCCATCGACATCACCGTGGTCGCCGCCACGCACCGCGACCTCGCCACCGCCGTAGAGCGCGGCGAATTCCGCGCCGATCTCTATTACCGCATCGCACAGTCGACCTTGCGCCTGCCGGCGCTGCGGGGGCATCCGGAGATTGCTGCGGTGATTCGCCAGCTCTGGCATGCGCTGGGCGCAGAGCAGATCCCGATGCACCTGCATCCCACTCTTGTAAAAGATCTTGCCTCGATGTCGTGGCCGGGCAACCAGCGCCAGCTGGTCGGCTTGCTGCGCAGCTTCATGGCTCTGGGCGAGGTCGGTTCGACGCTCACCATCGACGACTTGCCGGCCGACATGAAAAAGCCACCATCGACGACGGCACCGATGGCTACCGATTTGTCCGGTGACCTCCATGCGATCGGGCAGCAGGCGATCGACTTGGCCATTTCAGCCTGCGACGGTAACGTCGCGGCGGCAGCGCGCAAACTGGGTGTCAGTCGCAGCACGATTTACCGGAGGCTGATCCCGCAGGATGCCGTGAAAGCGAACCCGTTGCCGGATCCCGTCCGCGAACCCTGAGGTCATTCGGCTGCCGGTACCCACAGTGCCCTGTCGGTGACCTGCTCGGTCTTCGGCTTGCCCTTGAGCTTGGGCAGTTTCACCGCGGGCACGGCTTCCTCGTGCAGCGGCACCTGCTGCAGCAGGTGGTGGATCAGGTTGAGCCGGCCGCGCTTCTGGTCGTTGAAATCGACCACGAACCACGGTGCATGCCTGGCGTGCGTGCGTTCGATCATCACGTCGCGCAGCCGGCCCATCTCGGCGTATTTCTGCCGCGCGACCAGGTCCACCGGCGACAGCTTCCAGCGCTTCAGCGGGTCGTCGGCGCGTTCGGCGAAGCGCTTTTCCTGCTCGACCTGGTCCACCGCCAGCCAGTACTTGATGAGGATGATGCCGTCGTCGGTCAGCAGCTTCTCGAATGCCGGCACGGCATTGAGGAAGGCCTCGTATTGCGTGCTGCTGCAGAAGCCCATCGCCGGTTCCACCACGGCGCGGTTGTACCAGCTGCGGTCGAACAGCACGAACTCGCCGGCGCTGGGCAGGTGGGCGACGTAGCGCTGGAAGTACCACTGGGTGGTCTCGGCCTCGCTCGGCTTCGGCAAGGCGGCGACGCGGTAGCCGCGCGTGTCCAGGCTTTCGGTGATCGCCTTGATGGTGCCGCCCTTGCCGGCGGTGTCGCGGCCTTCGAAGATCACCAGCAAGCGCTTGCCGCTGCTGCGCAGGCCGCGTTGCAGCCGGATCAGGTCGAGCTGCAGTGCCTCGATCGCCTTGCGGTAGTGCTTGCTCATGTACGCCTCGAAGAACCGTTTTTTTTTCGTCATTCCGGCGAAGTCCGGAGGAGTTTTTCAACAGCGAAGCTGGTCATCGCATCTGCCTCTCGTACACCGCAAGAGCGATTCCGGCCTTCGCCGGAATGACGACAGGGAGGGGTGGCTGCAGGGTAATTCAGACCGCCGTGACGGCGAGGTTCAGGCGTTGAAGATCAAGAGCGAACCCCACCTCAGCCCTCCCCTGCAAGCAGGGGAGGGAGCAGATCTGCTCTTGCCAGGGGCGAGTGCGGCGGTTTTGGCCCCTCCCCCTGCTTGCAGGGGGAGGCTGGGAGGGGGTGAGCTTTTGATTCTGACTCGATGAAGAGCGACCCCACCCCAGCCCTCCCCCACAAGCAGGGGAGGGCGCAAGGGCCGGAGCTGCCTGCCGCTGGTACTGCTTTCAGGTTCCGCCGAGCGCCTGCAGCAAATCGGCCTGGTGTTCGCGGGTGAGCGTGTCGATCAGTTCGCCCAGGTCGCCCTGCATGATCTCGGGCAGGCGGTACAGGGTGAGGTTGATGCGGTGGTCGGTGATCCGGCCCTGCGGGTAGTTGTAGGTGCGGATGCGCTGGCTGCGGTCGCCGGAGCCGACCTGCAAGCGGCGCTCCTGCGCCTGCGCCGCGCTCTGCTTGCTCTGCGCCTCGTCGAGCAGGCGCGCCTTCAGCAGGCTCATCGCACGGGCGCGGTTCTTGTGCTGGCTGCGTTCGTCCTGGCACTCCACCACGGTGCCGGTGGGCAGGTGGGTGATGCGGATCGCCGAGTCGGTCTTGTTGACGTGCTGGCCGCCGGCGCCGGAGGCGCGGAAGGTGTCGACCTTGAGGTCGGCCGGGTTGATCTCGATGTCGTCGATCTCGTCCAGCTCGGGCAGGATCGCCACGGTCGCGGCCGAGGTGTGGATGCGCCCCTGCGACTCGGTTTCCGGCACGCGCTGCACGCGGTGCGTGCCGGATTCGAACTTCAGTCGCGAGTACGCGCCCTTGCCTTCGATGCGCGCTACGACTTCCTTGTAGCCGCCGTGCTCGCCCTCGTGCTCGCTGAGGATCTCGACGCACCAGCGGCGGCTTTCGGCGTAGCGCAGGTACATGCGCAGCAGGTCGCCGGCGAAGATCGCCGCTTCGTCGCCGCCGGTGCCGGCGCGCACTTCGAGGTACAGGTTGGCCTCGTCGCGCGGGTCCTTCGGCAGCAGCACGAGCTGCAGTTCGTCGTCGAGGTCGTGCAGGCGCCGCTCCAGCCGGTGCACGTCGTCGGCCGCCATCTCGCGCAGTTCGGGGTCGTCCAGCATCGCGCGGGTTTCCGCCAGTTCGCGCTCGGCCCGGTCGTGCTCGCGCAGCGAGGCGGCGACCGGTTCGAGCTGGGCGTACTCCTGCGACAGCTCGCGGAAGCGCGTGTTGTCGGCCAGCACTTCCGGCTGCGAGAGCAGCAGCCCGATTTCCTCGTGGCGCTCGGCCAGGGCCTCGAGCTTGCGGCGGATCGATGGAGTCATGCGTGGGCGTTCGCTTGTGTAGGAGCGCACCCTGTGCGCGATGGCTATTTGACGGGGACCGGTGAAAAGCATTCGCGCACAGGGTGCGCCTACGGTGCCCCGGCGTCGTCGTCCAGCCCGTACAGCCGCCCGGCGGCATGCAACAGGTCCAGGTCGCCGGCCAGCGCGGCCTCGCGCAGGCGCGCGCTGGGGTGGTGCAGCAGCTTGTTGGTCAGCGTGTTGGCGAGGAAGGCCAGCGCCTCGTCCGGCGACTTGCCGTGGGCCAGCATCGCACGGGCCTTGCCCAGCACCTCGTCGCGGTAGACCTCGGCGTGCTGGCGCATGTCGATGGCCGGGTTGCGCAGGGTCAACGTACGGCGCCAGGCCATGTAACGCTCCACCTGCAGGTCGATGATCGCTTCGGCCTCGTGTGCAGCGGCGGCGCGCGAGCGCAGGTTGTCGTCGATCACCTGGCGCAGGTCGTCGATGCCGTAGAGGTACACGTCGGGCAACTCGCCCACGTCGGCCTCGATGTCGCGCGGCACCGCGATGTCGACCATGAACATCGGCTTGCGCTTGCGCGCGGCCATCGCCTGCTCGACCATCGCGCGGGTCACGATCGGCTGCCGCGCGGCGGTGGAGGAGATCACGATGTCGGCCTCGGCCAGGTGCTGCGGCAGGTCGGCCAGCGCGATCGCGTAGCCGCCGTGGCGGCCGGCCAGCTCCTGCGCGGTTTCCGGCGTGCGGTTGGCCACGATCAGCCGGCGCGCCTGCTTCTCGGCCAGGTGCCGCGCGGCCAGTTCGATGGTGTCGCCGGCGCCGATCAGCAGCACGCACGCCTGCTTCAGGTCGGCGAACACCTGCTCGGCCAGGCGCACCGCGGTGAACGCGACCGAGACCGTGTGCGCGCCGATGCGGGTGTCCGTGCGCACCCGCTTGGCCACCGCGAAAGTGTGCTGCAGCAGGCGATCCATCGGCGCCTTCAGCGCCTGCGCCTCGCGCGCCAGCTGGTAGGCGTCCTTTACCTGGCCGA
The DNA here is from genome assembly GCF_058789735.1 of Rhodanobacter sp. FW106-PBR-R2A-1-15. Taxonomy (NCBI): domain Bacteria; kingdom Pseudomonadati; phylum Pseudomonadota; class Gammaproteobacteria; order Lysobacterales; family Rhodanobacteraceae; genus Rhodanobacter; species Rhodanobacter sp. FW106-PBR-R2A-1-15. The sequence continues at coordinate 59,890 of NZ_JBYTEM010000022.1, forward strand.
GGATCTGCGGCTCGCCCAGCACCATCGAGTCCAGCCCGGTGGCGACGCGGAACATGTGCCGCACCGCCTGGTCCTCGTCGTGCCGGTACAGGAACTCGTCCAGCTTGCCGGGAGTCAGATGGTGATGACGATTCAGCCATGCCTGCGGGATGTTCTCCGCGCCCGCCGCGACGCCCACGTACAGCTCGGTGCGGTTGCAGGTGGACAGGATCATCGCCTCCTCCACGCCGGGCTCGCGGGTGAGCTCGTGCAGGGCCTCGCCGGTGGCGTCCGTGTCGAACGCCACCTGCTCGCGCAGGCTGACCGGCGCGGTGAGGTGATTGAGCCCGAGGGCGATCAACGGCATGGTGGTCGGAACATCTCGGCGGCAGGAATCCGGCGGCGTAGGCTAAGCTTGGCGGGACGTCGCCAGGTGGTGACTAGAGCAGGCATGTGGATGGACGGTAGTGTGGGCAGCGGTGCGGGCAAGTTCAAGCAACTGCGGCATTTTACGGCAGCAGCGGCGTTGCTGCTGGGCCTGGTCGGCTGTACCGGCGTGCCACTGCGTTCCGCCTCGAAGACAATCGCCACGCCGCAACCGCTGGCGCACCTGACGGTGGCCACGCCGGACGCCGACCACGACGCGCTGGCGCAGCTGCTGGCCGGCGAGATGGCGCTGACCCGCACCGACCTGAAGACGGCCTCCGCGCATTACGACAAGGCGATGGCCCTGAGCAACGACCCCAAGGTGGCCGAGCGCGCCGCCGGGCTGGCGATCGCCGTGCATGACGGCGCCGCCGCCGAACGCGCGCTGCAGCGCTGGCAGGTGCTGGGCGCCGCGCCGGCCGCGCTGGCACAGGCACGCGCCCAGCTGGCGCTGGACCGTGGCGATACCGCCGAGGCGCGGCAGCAGCTGGAACGTTTGATCGACACCGGTGACAAGGACGCCTGGCGCCAGTTTGGCCGCGTGCTGGTGGGCGCCCGCGACCAGGCCCAGGCGGCCCGCCTGCTGGAGGCGCTGGCCACGCCGCCGCGCCTGCCCGCCGACGCGCACGCCTGGCTGGCGATGAGCGAGCTGGGCGACCGCCTTGGCCGGCACGCCTATGCGGTGCAGATCGCCGACGCCGCGATGCAGCGGTTCAGGAGCGCCGAGACCTACGCCTGGGCGGCGCAGATGAAGTTCAAGGACGGCGACCGTGACGGCGCCCGTGCCCTGCTGCAGAAAGCGCTGGCGAAGGAACCGCAGAGCATCCAGTTACGCCTGGCCTATGCCGGCATGCTCGGCCAGGCCGGCGACTACGCCGGCGCCGGCCGCTTGCTGGCGCGCGGCCCGCAGAACGCCGACACCTATGCGATGCGCGCCGGTCTGGCGGCGCACGAGAAGGGTGGCAAGGCGCTGACCGCGTTGTACCGGGAACTGCAGAACGCACCGCCGGACATCCGCGAAAGCAGCGCGTACCTGCTCGGCCAACTGGCCGAGATGCAGCATCGCGAGGCCGAGGCGCTGGCCTGGTACGACCAGGTCGGCGACGCCGACGAGCATGCGTTCGACGCCGACCTGCGCAGCGCCATGATCCTGCACACGCAAGGCAAGCTCGCCGAGGCGCATGAATTGCTGGGCCAGCTGCAGCTGGCCTACCTCGACCAGCCCGAGCAGCTGCGGCAGGCCTGGCAGGCGGATGCCGAGCTGTACCTGCGCGAACAGAACTACGCCAAGGCCGAGGCGGCGTTCAGCCATGCGCTGCAGGTGGTGCCGGACGACCCGGGGCTGCTGTACGGCCGCGGCCTGGCCTATGCCGAGGGCGGCCAGATCGACCAGGCGGTGAGCGATTTCCAGCGCCTGCTGAAGATCAAGCCGGGCGATGTCGACGCCAGCAACGCGCTGGGCTACACCCTGGCCGACGCGAACCGCGACCTGCCCGAGGCCGAGCGGCTGATCAGCGCCGCGCGCGCCGCCAAGCCGGACGACCCGGCGATCGCCGATTCCTGGGGTTGGCTGCAGTACCGCAAGGGCAACCTGGAGCAGGCCGCGCAGGCCCTGCGTGGCGCCTGGCTGGCCCGCAAGGATGCCGACGTCGGCGTGCACCTGGGCGAGGTGCTGTGGCAGCAGGGTCACCGGCAGGACGCGCAGCGGGTCTTCGACGAGGTGCGCAAGCTCGATCCGCGCAACGCCGCCCTGCAGGAAACCCTGAAGCGGCTGCATCCATGAGGCGCTGGCTGCGTCTTGTCGCCGCCGTCGCCCTGCCGCTGCTGCTTGCTGCCTGCGTGCCGCCGGCGGTGCGCGTGAAGGGCGACGCCGCCTTGTTCGACGCGCAATTCGCGCGCGAGCATGCGCTGGCGCGGGTCGATCACTGGGAGTTGCAGGGCCGGCTTGGCGTTTCCAACGGCAAGGACGGCGGCAGCGGCAGCTTCAGCTGGACCCAGGACGGCGCGCAGTACGAGTTCGTGCTGCGCGGGCCGGCGATCAGCGGCATGAATTTCCGCCTCAGCGGCGGCCCGGACGGTGCGCTGCTGGAAGGCGTGGAGCATGGTCCACTGCGTGGCCCCGATGCGGAGGCGCTGATGCACAAGGCGCTCGGCTGGGAAGTGCCGCTGCGCGATCTGCGCGCCTGGGTGCTCGGCCTGCGCGCGGACAGCGGCCCGGCCGAGCTGAGCTTTGGCGAGAACCGGTTGCCCTCGCTGCTGCAGCAGGACGGCTGGACGGTCGACTACCGCGAGTGGGACGAGGCGCGCCAGCCGCCGTTGCCGACCAAGGTGTTCGCCGGCAAGCCGCCGTACAAGGTGAAGCTGTCGATCGAGTCCTGGCAGTTCCGCTGATGGGTTAGGCTTGGCGCCCCGCTGGCGTCGCCGCAGCACCGGAACCCGAGCATGCCTTTCCCGATCGAACGCGCCGAGCCGAACCAGGTCGAGGCGCTGTGCGCGATCGAGCGCCAGGCGGTGCAACTGTTTCGCGGCCATCCGGCGTGGCCCAGCTACTCGGCCATGGCGATCCCGTCGGAACTGCTGGGCCAGGCAATTGGCCGCGGCCTGGTCTGGGTGGCGCGGGATGGCACCGGCGAGCCGGTCGGCTTCGTCTGGCTGGACACGGAACTGTCCGATGGCGCGATCGGCATTGCCGAGATCGACGTGCTGCCGGCGTACGGCCGGCGCGGCATCGGTGCGGCCCTGCTCGAGCATGCCTGCGCCTGGGCGCGCGAGGCCGGTTACCGGTGGGTGGGCCTGGGCACCCTGGCCGAGGTGCCGTGGAACGCGCCGTTCTACGCCAAACACGGTTTTGCCGTGGTCGACAAGGACGATCCAGCGTTTGCGTTTGCGCGTGAGCGCGATCGCGAGAACGGCTTCCCCGACGAGCTGCGGGTATTCATGAGCCGGCCGCTGGCACCGCCGGCGCCCGGCGGGTGGACGGTGTGGCCGGCGCCGGCCAAGCTGAACCTGTTCCTGCGCATCACCGGGCGGCGGGCGGACGGCTATCACGAGCTGCAGACGGTGTTCCGCCTGCTCGACTGGGGCGACGAGGTACGCCTGCGCGTGCGCGACGACGGTGTGGTCCGGCGCACGCGCGAGGTGGCGGGTGTCCCCGAAGCCGCCGACCTGGTGATGCGGGCGGCACAGTTGCTGCGGGAACGCACCGGCACGCCGCTGGGCGTCGACATCGCCGTGGACAAGCGCATCCCGATGGGCGGCGGGCTGGGCGGCGGCAGCTCCGACGCGGCGACCGTGCTGGTGGCGCTGAACCAGCTGTGGCAGCTGGGCCTGGGCGAGGATGGGCTGGCGGAGCTGGGGTGCCGGCTGGGCGCCGACGTGCCGGTGTTCGTGCGCTGCCGCTCGGCCTGGGCCGAGGGCGTCGGCGAGCGGCTCACCCCGCTGGCCTTGCCGACACGCCATTACGTGGTGCTCGACCCGCGCGAGCCGGTGCCGACCGCGGCGCTGTTTCAAGCGCCTGAATTGACACGAAATGCCCCGCCGGCGACAATTTCATCCTTTGTTTCCGGCGAAACGACGGAAAACGCCTTCACGCCAGCAGTGCGCGCGCGACACCCGCGGGTGGCCGCGGCGCTGGACTGGCTGGGCGGTTTCGGCCAGGCGCGGCTTTCCGGCAGCGGCGGTTGCGTGTTCCTGGAGCTGCGCTCGCTGGAGCGGGCGCAGGCGGTGGCGCGGCAGTGCCCGGCGACGTTCACGGCGCATCTGGCCACGGGTGTCGAGGTGTCGCCCCTGCACGAGGCCGCGGCGCGCCACCGGCATGCGGCGTGACGGTTGGCGGCTGGAGACGGATCAGGTTCGGCAATACACACATACCACTGGGGCGTCGCCAAGCTGGTTAAGGCACGGGATTTTGATTCCCGCATTCGCAGGTTCGAATCCTGCCGCCCCAGCCATTTCATGATGGCTTTTGTTTCGAGGTAACCACCGTGGACACGTCCACTCCGATGATGCTGTTTACCGGGAACGCCCATCGCGCGCTCGCCGAGGACGTCGCCCATCGCCTGGGCGTGCCGCTGGGCAAGGCGCTGGTCGGCACGTTCAGTGACGGCGAGGTGCAGATCGAGATCGAGGAGAACGTCCGCAAGCAGGAAGTGTTCGTGATCCAGCCGACCGGCGCGCCCAGCGCGGTCAACCTGTTCGAGCTGCTGGCACTGACCGATGCGCTCAAGCGCGCCTCGGCGGCCAGCGTCACCGCGGTGATCCCGTACTTCGGCTACGCCCGGCAGGATCGCCGGCCACGCTCGGCGCGGGTGCCGATTACCGCCAAGCTGGCTGCCAGCATGATCGGCGCCGCCGGCGTCGACCGGGTGCTGACGGTCGACCTGCACGCCGACCAGATCCAGGGCTTCTTCGATATCCCGGTCGACAACGTGTACGCCTCACCGGTGCTGCTGGCCGACATCTGGCGCAGCCACAGCATGGACGACCTGATCGTGGTCAGCCCGGACGTGGGCGGCGTGGTGCGTGCGCGCGCGATCGCCAAGCGGCTGGACGACGCCGACCTGGCGATCATCGACAAGCGCCGCCCGCGCGCCAACGTGTCCACCGTGATGAACATCATCGGCGACGTGGACGGCAAGACCTGCGTGATGGTCGACGACATCGTCGATACCGCCGGCACGCTGTGCGCGGCGGCCGCCGCGCTGAAGGACCGCGGCGCGCGCAAGGTGGTGGCCTACTGCGTGCACCCGGTGCTGTCGGGCCCGGCGATCAGCAACCTGGAGAATTCGAGCCTCGACCAGCTGGTGGTCACCAACACCTTGCCGCTGCGTCCGGAAGTGCAGGCCTGCGCCAAGATCCGCCAGCTCTCGGTCGCCGAGCTGCTGGCCGAAACCATTCGCCGCATCGCCTTCGGCGAGTCGGTGAGCTCGCTGTATGTGGATTGAGAGCCGGGATTCGGGATTCGGGATTGGGGATTCGCAAAAGTGCCGGCGTTGGCACTGACGAATCTCCATCTCGAATCCTAATCCCGAAACACCAACTTCCCTGGTCGCGGGGGAGTTACCCGGCCGTCGCGAGGCGGCCAACACCAACCAAGGTAGCAACGAAATGTCCAAGACTCATGAGATCAAGGCGCAAAGCCGCAAGGACGAGGGGAAAGGTGCGAGCCGCCGCCTGCGTCGTGCGAGCTTCGTGCCGGCCGTCGTGTACGGCGCCGGTCAGGCTCCCGAGAGCATCCAGATCGAGCACAACACCATCCTGCTCGCCGCCAAGAACGAGTGGTTCTTCTCCTCGGTGCTCGACCTGAACGTCGACGGCAAGGTGCAGAAGGTGCTGGTGCGCGACTGGCAGAAGCACCCGTTCAAGCAGCTGATGATGCACATGGACTTCCTGCGCGTGGACGAGAATGCCGCGATCCGCGTCAACGTGCCGCTGCACTTCCTGAACAAGGAAAAGTCCGCGGCAGCGAAGACCTCCGGTGTGGTGATCTCGCACAACCTGACCGAAGTGGAAATCACCTGCCTGCCGAAGGATCTGCCGGAAGCCATCGAGCTGGACCTGGTCGACCTGAAGCCGGGCGACATCATCCACCTGTCGCAGCTGAAGCTGCCGAAGAACGTCGAGCTGGTCGCCTTGCACGGCGGCGAAGGCCACGACATCGCGGTGGTCACGGCCAACACGGTGCTGGAAGAAGCCGAGGAAGCGCCGGCCGCCGAGGCTGCTGCGCCGGCTGCGGCTCCGGCCGCCGCCGCGCCGGCCAAGAAGGACGACAAGAAGTAAGCCGCGTCGGCCCGCGCTCGTCTGGAGCGCGGGCCGTCACTGCTGCTTGTCCGCATGGCTGGTTTGCGACTCATCGTCGGGCTGGGCAACCCCAGCACCGAATACTTCCGAACCCGGCACAACGCCGGGTTCTGGCTAGTTGATGCCCTCGCCAGCGCGCAGAGCGAGCGCTTTGCCTTCGACGGCAAGCTGCACGGCGAAGCCTGCCGCGTGCGCCTCGGCGGCGAACCGGTATGGCTGCTCAAGCCGGCCACCTTCATGAACAAGAGCGGCATCGCCGTGGTCTCGGCGCTGCGCTATTACAAGATCGAGCCGGAGCAGTGTCTGGTCGCGCACGACGACCTGGACCTGCCGCCCGGCACCGTGCGCCTGAAATTCGACGGCGGCCACGGCGGCCAGAACGGCCTGCGCGACATCATCGGCCACCTCGGTCACGGCAGGTTCCATCGGCTGCGCGTGGGCATCGGTCACCCTGGCCAGCGCGACCAGGTCACGCCGTGGGTGCTGGGCCGGCCCTCGGCCGCGGACGAGGACGCGATCCTCGACGGCATCGGCCGCGCGCTGGACGTGCTGCCGCTGGCCGTGGACGGCCAGTTCGACAAGGCGATGCAGTTGCTGCATACGAAATAGCCGGGATTCGGGATTCGGGATTCGGGATTCGTCAAAAGCACGACGCCCGCTCTCCGAATCCCGAATCCCCAATCCCGAATCCCGGAGCTTCAAATGGGCATCAAATGCGGCATCGTCGGCTTGCCCAACGTCGGCAAGTCCACCCTGTTCAACGCGCTGACCAAGGCGGGCATCGCCGCGGCGAACTTCCCGTTCTGTACGATCGAACCGAACGTCGGCGTGGTGCCGGTGCCGGATCCGCGGCTGAATGCGCTGGCCACCATCGTCAACCCGCAGAAAGTGGTGCCGACCGCGGTGGAGTTCGTCGACATCGCCGGCCTGGTCGCCGGCGCGTCGAAGGGCGAGGGCCTGGGCAACAAGTTCCTGGCGCACATCCGCGAGGTGGACGCGATCGCCCACGTGGTGCGCTGCTTCGAGGGTGACGTGATCCACGTCGCCGGCAAGGTCGATCCGATCGCCGACATCGAGACGATCGACACCGAACTGGCGCTGGCCGACCTGGAGTCGGTGGACAAGGCGCTGAACCGCGCCGAGCGCGCGGCCAAGGCGAACGACAAGGAGGCGCTGGCGCGCAAGCCGGTGCTGCAGAAGCTGGCCGCTGCGCTCAACGAAGGTCGCTCCGCGCGCAGCGTCGGGCTGGACGAGGAGGAGAAGGCGCTGGTGCGTGACCTGTTCCTGCTCACCCTGAAGCCGCTGATGTACATCGCCAACGTCGCCGACGACGGCTTCGAGAACAACCCGCTGCTGGACGCCGTGCGCGAACGCGCGGTGAGCGAGGGCGCCGAGGTGGTGCCGGTGTGCGCGGCGATCGAGGAGGAGCTGGCCCAACTCGACGAGGCCGACCGCGACGAGTTCCTGAAGGACATGGGCCTGGACGAGCCAGGCCTGAACCGGGTGATCCGCGCCGGCTACAAGCTGCTCGACCTGCAGACCTATTTCACCGCCGGCGTGAAGGAAGTGCGCGCGTGGCAGGTGAAGCGCGGCGCCACCGCGCCGCAGGCCGCCGGGGTGATCCACACCGATTTCGAGCGCGGCTTCATCCGCGCCGAGACGGTCGGCTACGACGACTTCATCCAGTACAAGGGCGAAGCCGGCGCGGCGGCGGCCGGTCGGCTGCGCAAGGAAGGCAAGGACTACATCGTCAAGGACGGCGACGTGCTGCACTTCCTGTTCAACGTCTGACGCGTCGCTCAGAGCTTGTGAAGAAAACCACATCCTGTGGCTTTCTTTGATCGCGAATCCGGTACATGCCCGGACTCGCTCACATGAAACAGTCACTGGGGTGACTGTTTCATGTCCGGCCAGCGGGCAACTGCTCCTGCGTTGCCTCAACTCGGGCATCCATGCCCTCGCCATGCCCTCGCCATGCCCTCGCCGTGGCCGGCCTGAGAGGTTGAAAAAATCACAACCTCTCAGGCGTCGCCGTTGCCCTCGATGACCTGCCGTTGCATGCGGTCCAGGTAGGCGTCGAGTTCCTGCGTGCTGGTGAAGACCTCGTTCACCGGCACCGCCTTGACGATGTCGAACACCTTGCGTACCTGCGGCTGCGGGTTCAGCAGTAGGGTGTGGCCGTTGCGCGCGCGCATGCTCTTGCGAATCCTGGCCAGGCTGCGCAGGCCGGCGCTGCTCACGTACTCCAGCCCGGCCAGGTCGACCACCACGGTGCCGCCTTCATCGAGCCGGGGCAGCAGGACCAGCATGGCTTCATCGAATTCGCCGAAGCTCATGGCGTCCAGGCGGCCGCCGACGTACACGACGACGCGATCGGTGGCGGGGAATTCATGGTGCAGGCTGAGCGTCATGATGAAGATTCGTCCAGGTTTGGGTAGGCGAAGCGAAGCAGCAGGTGGTTGCCGTCGGCGTCCCGTGTATAGCGCATTTCGCTGGCCATGGTACGCGCGAGGTGGATGCCGAGCCCGCCGAGCTGCTCGCGGTCGGCAAGGTCGCCGGTGAGGTCCGGCGCGGCGGACTGCAGCGGGTCGAAGGCGATGCCGTCGTCGATCAGCTCGACCACGACCGCCTCCGGCTGCGGCTGCAGCAGCAGGCGGATCTGGCCCGGGCGGCCGTCGGGGTAGCCGTACTCGACGGTGTTGACCATCAACTCCTCCAGCACCAGCCGCATGTCGCTGCGCAGGCTGGCGGGCACCTCGGCGTCCTCCAGCAGGTTCTCGCAGCGGTCGAGCGCGCCGAACACGTCCACCAGTTGGGTGCCGATGCTGATCCGGGCAGCCGGCGGTGTGGCGCCGTGCCAGGTCAGCGCCAGCACGGTGATGTCGTCGGTTTGCGCGGCGTCCGCCACGAAGCGATCCACGTCGCCCAGCAGCCGTTCGATGTAGTCGGCAGTCGGCGCCGCCGGCGGCACCATGGCGAGGCTTTCCACGGTGCGTTCGATGCCGTACATCCGCTGCTCGCGGTTGCTGGCCTCGGTGATGCCGTCGGTGTACATCAGCAGCGTTTCGCCCTGGTGCAGGCGCAGGCGGTGCTCGTGGTAGTCGGAGTCCTCATACAGCCCGAGCACCGCACCCGTGGGGAACTCCAGCAGCTGCGGCGCGCCGCGGCCGCACAGGATCGGCGGCTCATGGCCGGCGCTGGCCAGCAGCAGGCTGCCGCTGCCGGTATCGAGCAGGCCGCACAGCAGGGTCGCGAACATGCAGCTGTCGTTGCCGCGGCAAAGTTCGAGGTTGAGCAGTTGCAGCAGGCTCCGCGGGGTCTGCGCGCGCGGCGCCAGCACCTTGGCCAGGGTGATCGTCTGCGCCATGAACAGGGCCGCCGGGATGCCCTTGTCGGAAACATCGCCGACCATCACGAAGAAGCGCTGCGGATCGAGCATGAAATAACTGTACAGGTCGCCGCCCACCGCTCGCGCCGGACGCAGCGCCGCGTGCAGCTCGAACTGGGCGCAGACGGCATCGAGGTAGTGCTTGCTCGGCAGCAGCCCGAGCTGGATCTGGTGCGCGATCTCCAGTTCGCTGGCCAGGCGCTGTTTTTCGCGTGCCACCCGTGCGAGGTCTTCGAGGTGCAGGGCCAGTTCGCGCCGCATCTGGTCGAAGGACTGGGTGAGGCGACCGACCTCGTCGGGACGGCGGGCCGGCGGCAGTTCGAAATCCAGCTCGCCGCGGGCGACGTGCTCGACGCGGTCGACCAGTACCTTCAGTGGCGCCATCGTGCGGCGAATGGTCAGCAGCGTGATCAGCGCGACGCCCAGCAGCGCCAACAAGCCCAGCGCGAGGCTCAGCAGGAAGATGTGTCTTACCCCGGCGTAGATGTGCTGCTCGGGAATCACCAGGCCGAATCGCCAGCGGGTACCTTCGATCGGGGCGGAATAGACCCAGACCGGCCCGTTCGCGCGCGGGTTCTGCGCCTTCGGCAGGCGCGTCGACTCGGCGCGGTCGCTGGCCAGCACCCCGAGCAGCGCCGGCATGCCGCGCTGGCCGACCATGGTGGGGTTGTCGTGGGCCAGGAAGTTGCCGTCGCTGTCCAGCACGAAGGCGTAGGCGCCGGCGGGCTTGGCCAGGCCGCCGAGTATCCGGTGCAGCCAGTCGAGCGTGACGTCGGCGTTGATCACCCCGACGGGATGCCCGTCGCGACGGATGGCTACGGAGTAGTTGATCAGCTGGCGGCGGCGGGATTGCGAAAAGAACGGCCGCTGCCAGCAGCCGTTGCTGCAGCCGAGCCCGCCGAGGAACCAGTTGCTGTTCCAGTAGGGGTTGGCGTCGCGCGAGAGGTCGCGGTCAGCCAGGCTGCCGTGGTCCAGCCGGCGCACGAAGGGCGAGTACGGCGGGGGTGCGGCCGGATCCGCCGAGGGCCGGAACGCTGCGGCCAGCCCGTCCATGTCCAGGTCGGCGGCCAGCGTGTCGCGCAGCAGCGGTTCGGCGTCGTCGCGGCGGCTGCCGATGATCGCGGCAAGCATGCGTGCCGAAACCGCGACACGGTCGATCCGGGCCTGAATCTGGTTGCCGGCGTCGGCTGCCAGGGAGGCCGCTTCGCGGTGGGTGTGTTCGAGGATCTGCGCACGGGTCAGGCCGAGCAGCAAGGCACCGGTGGCGGCCAGTACCACGGCGGAGCCGACCAGAACCCATAGCGCCATCCGTGATGCAATACTGCGCAAGGCCACCGCCGGATCTCCCCGTTTCCCCTGGCTCATCTAGCCATGAAGCCAGGTGGGCTGCAAGCCGACAAGCCGTATCCGGACGCGGGAAAGTGCACACGGTCAGGCATAATCCCGCTTTAGGACCCGCGATGAGGTCGCCAGCCATGCCCGGACAGCAGCACGAAGTGAGCTTCCGCTTTCTCGCCCAGCCCACCGACGTCAACTTCGGCGGCAAGGTGCACGGCGGCATGGCGATGAAATGGATCGACCAGGCCGGCTATGCCTGCGCGGTGGCCTGGAGCGGGGCGTACTGCGTCACCGCCTCGGTCAGCGGAATCCAGTTCGTGGCGCCGATCCTGATCGGCGACCTGGTCACCGTGCGGGCGCGCCTGATCCGTACCGGCACCAGCAGCATGCACATGGCCGTCGACGTGCTGGCGCGCGACCTGCGCAAGGATGAGCAGCGCCTGGCGACCAGTTGCGTGATGGTCTTCGTGGCGCTGGACAGCCCAGACGGCAAACCCACCCCGGTGCCGCATTGGGAGCCGCGCAACGACAACGAGCGACGGCTGCAGGAGCAGGCAAGACAGCTGCTGGAACTGTCCAAGGGCATGGAACGGCTGGTCGACCTGCGTGCGGCTGCGCCGGACTGATGTTATCCGCGGAAGGGTGGGCTGCTGGTGCGTCATCGCTGCTGCAAGGTGTTGACAGTCCGGGGTTCGATCCACACAATACGCGTTCTTTGTTGGCTGAATCTCCAGACTGCCAACGAAGGCAGATTGCAGATCTGCCGGTTCCGCGACACGCAAAGATTCTGGAGGGATACCCAAGCGGCCAACGGGGGCAGACTGTAAATCTGCTGGCTTACGCCTTCGGTGGTTCGAATCCACCTCCCTCCACCAGAGCAAGTTGACATCGGATGGCCGCTTTGACCGATGGCAGGTTTCACCGGAGTCGCAGGAGCGCTCCGATACGCGACGCGAGAGCGGCGCGACCCGCGAGGGAAGGGACAGGATGTTCGGCAGGCGTTCCGCGCAGGGCGGGAGTAGTTCAATGGTAGAACATCAGTTTTCCAAACTGATTACGCGGGTTCGATTCCCGCCTTCCGCTCCATTGCGCTGCCCTTGTCACGCAGGCCGACCGGAACAAGGGTCGAAGCTTTTTCGAAGAGTCCGGCAGGATGCCGGTCTGTGGTTTGCCATCATGGAAGATGGCTGAAATCTCCGCTCATGTAGCTCAGTCGGTAGAGCACTTCCTTGGTAAGGAAGAGGTCACAGGTTCGATTCCTGTCATGAGCACCATCCATTCGGCCATCATGGCCGGCCCGGAACGGGCAGGTTTCTTCAATTCATTGACTCCATCGGGGTTTAGCGCGCTATGGCAAAGGGTAAATTCGAACGCACCAAGCCGCACGTGAACGTCGGCACGATTGGTCACGTGGATCACGGCAAGAC